>NZ_NRRN01000004.1 GCF_016583625.1 Halorhodospira abdelmalekii
GAAGGGGTGGCGGTTTGAGGCAGCGTGAGAAGGATACACGGCCCTACGCAGAGAGGATTATGACCGTGACAACCAGATTCGAGCGTTTCACACTCAAGGCGCGCGAAGAGCCGCGCACGCGGTTCACGTCCCTGATGGGGCTTCTATGGGAGCCGGAGGGGCTGCGCGAAAGTTTCCGGCGCCAGGCTGGAGGCAAGGCGCCGGGAGTGGATGGGGTTAGGAAAGAGGACTACGCCGAGGGCGTGGAGACACGCCTGGAAGACCTATCGGCGCGGGTACGCCGATTGGGCTATGTGCCTCAGCCGGTGCGGCGCACCTACATTCCGAAGGGGGATGGCCGCATGCGGCCGCTGGGTGTGCCGGCTTTTGAAGATCGGTTGGTGCAGGATCGGCTCAGCCTTATTCTGCAGGCTATTTGGGAGCCGGAGTTTAGGGACTGCTCCTATGGTTTTCGCCCGGGTCGCAGTGCGCACGACGCGCTGCGCCGAGTGGCGGAGGTCATCACTAATGAACGGACGCAATGGGTGGTAGAAGCCGACATCAAGGGCTTCTACGATCACGTCTCCCATGCCCACCTGTTACGTTTCCTGGAGCATCGCATTGGGGATCCGAACCTGTTGAGGATCGTCCAGCGGTTCCTGAAGGCGGGCATCATGGAAGATGGGGTGTTCACGGCGAGCGAGGAAGGGACGCCACAAGGCGGGCTGGTCTCACCTGTGCTCAGCAATATCTACCTGCACTACGTGCTCGATCTGTGGTTCGAGAAGCGTTTTGTGCAGGGTTGTGCTGGCAAGGCTTTTCTGATCCGCTACGCTGATGATTATGTGGCCTGTTTTGAGTACGAGTCCGATGCCCGAGCCTTTCTGGAGGCGATGCGTGAGCGGCTGGCCGAGTTTGACCTGGAGACGGAGCCGAGCAAGACCGCGTTGTTGGCGTTTGGCAGCACCCAGCTGGGGTGCGACCGGACACCACGCAAGGGGTCGCGCACGTTCAGTTTCCTGGGTTTTACTCACTACGTAGGCCGTAGCCGGCGGGGGCGCTTTGTCGTAGGGCGTAAGAGTGACGGCAAGCGTATGGCCAAGAAGCTCAAGGCCCTTAACGTCCGCCTACAGGCACTGCGCACGCAGGGTGGAAGCGCGATGGTGGCGTTTCTTGCCCGGCACTTGCGTGGTCACATTCAGTACTACGGGGTCAGTGGTAACAGCCGCGAGGTATCCACCTACGTGCACTTTGCGCAACGGATGCTCTTCAAGTGGCTGAACCGGCGGAGCCAGAAACGCTCGCTGAACTGGAAGACGTTCGCCGAGTACATCGGCCCGCAGCTACCCACTGCACGTATTGTCCATGATCTCTACCCCGTTCCTTGGTGGAGGACTCAAACTGGGAGCCGGATGGTGTAACGCTCCAAGTCCGGTTCTGCGAGGAGCCGGGAGCCGAGCCGACGCATGGCGGAGATATTGTGGCACCGCCGGGAAACCAGGCGGCAAACAGAGAAAACCAACTTCTGCCTAAACGCCGGTGAGGCCCCGGCTTACTCTCCGATTTATTTTCTATTGGTCCACCTGCCTGCTACTTAGCGGAGGGCAGCGGGAAGCCTCGAAAAAAACCCGCCGTCAGCCTGCTAACCCATTGATTGTGCACGCTGAAACTGGGGTTTTTAGAGGCTCCCAGCGGTCGCCGCCTGGAAGCGCCGGCGTCCTCGCCGGCAAGCATGAGAAGAATGCCGGCGAGGACGCCGGCGCTTCCAGGAAAAGCGCTCGACCATCGCAACGCTTCAGCATGTGTAACAGAGGAGCAGAGGACAGATGTTGCCTTGCCGTTTGTGCCTGGTCGTTTGTGCCTTCGAAAGCGCAACGCCTGTCGGCAGAAAGCGGACGGGCATGCGGGAGCTTGCGGGAGGAGGGGAGCGGGTCGGGCCGTTGGCCGGTTTTGGGCACGCTACCGCCACAACGGTGTCGCCTGGAGGGGCCCGCTGAGCGGCTTGTTCAGATTGTGAGCTGTAGGTTAGCACAGTCGGAGAGGGATCGAAACGGAAACGGCTCTCCAAGCAGTTGCCAATCCGTGCTGGGCGTAGGCCCTGCGCACCATCCGAGACGCTCGAGCCGAAGAGGCGCACATCCGCTGTGGCCCCTGCCACTCGCGTGATGACCCGGCGAACGGCAGCGATCTGCTCTCTGTCCTTGCAGCAGCTGCACGGCCGCATCCTAACAGCTTCCCGCTGAACGGTTTCTGAACGGTTTCCTGCTTTATTCCCGTGTCGGTAAACTGTCCTTGTAGTCGTCATTCATGACATAGTCCTCCCGATAGGAGCCCCACCAGAGGGTGGCATCCTCTTCGGTGTAATATAGCGACACTTCGTCATTCTCGGCGTTCTCGCCAAACCGGAATTCGAGTTTCATGCCTCCACCTTCAACGGCGGTTACTCCACTCAACGGAGCCTCAAAAGTAGACCCAAAATAGTTGTAGTCGCGTGGCTGGACATCGCGGACGGAGATATAACCGCCAAGTTCGGTGGAGCCGACGCGTGCGTCTACTTCACCTTCATGGCCGGGTGGGGGGCGCAAATCTGCCCCCGATTTCCAATCAGCGCGGTGAGTGGGTCTTGAGCCAATCCTTTGTTGCGCGAGAAACCCTGTCCTTCAGGGCGGGGAGGGATTGCGCTCGATTAAGACCCGAGCGGTCTCTACCTCAGCCCGCAGCGCTTCGATTTCTTCCATCAGGCGTTGGTGCTCTGCGCGCTTGCGCTGCAGGAGCCGATAGGCCAGCTGCGCCTTCTCGCTGACTCCGGCTGGGGTGAGCTTGTAGAGGTAGCTGCGCTTGTTCTGAGAGCTGGAGAAGTTCTGCGCCTTCACCCAGCCCCGGTCGATGACAGCGCGCACGGCGTAGTTGGTCTTGCCAACGGAGAAGCCAAGCGCGCTGGCGATCTGGCGCTGGGAGATGTGAGGGTTTTCGGCGATCAGGCGCAGGATCTGCAGGTGGCGTTCTTCGCTATCCATGGTGAGAGAGTGCTCTGGTGCGGGAGGAGGGGGGGGGGGCGGAGCGGCCGGTTTAGGCACGCTACCGCCACGACGGTGTCGCCTGATGAGGCCCGCCGGGCGGTCTGTTCAGCTTGTGAGCTCCAGGCTAACACGGTCGGAGAGGGAGCGTGAAGCATACGCTCTAGCAGGCCCGCGGCGCGCTGCTCTGCAGCCGGGTCGGTGCGGGTCCTTGGGCAGCCTTATCGGGCAGCCCTGAGGCTGCCTGAATAGGGATATATTATCTTGACTATAAAGAGATTTGGGACCTGATAAGGCGGTAGTGTAAACTTTCAGCCGATTTGTGCCAGACCGCCGCTGCCGCAGCCACTGCCGCAAGGCGGGAGCCGGTTGTCGGCATTCCCGACGGAAGAGGGGGCGTTAAGCCTCGCGAGATAGGCCCTTTACCGGGCAGAGCCTAGCGGCCCAGTGGGTGGAAGGCCCGCGATACAGATCAACCCACAGCAACTAAGGAGGACGCGAGCAGGGCCGCGTGATCGTGTTGCGCACGATGCGCCATCCCTCCCTGCCTTGAAGGGCGGGGTTTCTCGCGCAAGATTATGAGTGATCAGCCATCCGCCGGACGTCGGTTCCGGGAGGCCGTTGCGGCGGAGTGTCCGCTCCAGGTCGTCGGTACCATCAATGCATACTCAGCGCTGCTCGCCGAGCGCGCCGGTTTTCAAGCGCTCTACGTCTCCGGGGCCGGGGTGGCCAACGCCTCGTTCGGCCTGCCCGATCTGGGCATCACGCAGCTCGGCGATGTGGCCGAGGATGTCCGCCGGATCACCGACGTTACCGCGCTGCCTGTGCTGGTCGATATCGACACCGGCTTCGGTGGTGCGTTCAATATCGCGCGCACCATTCGCGAGCTCACCCGCGCCGGTGCCGGGGCGGTCCATATCGAGGATCAGGTGCAGGCGAAGCGCTGCGGGCATCGCCCCGGGAAAGAGCTGGTCTCGACGGCAGAGATGGTCGATCGGCTAAAGGCCGCGCTCGATGCCCGCACCGATGAGCAGTTGGTCATCATGGCGCGGACCGATGCACGGGCCTCGGAGGGTCTGGAGGCGGCGATTGAGCGCGCCGAGGCCTACGTCGAGGCGGGCGCCGATATGGTCTTTGCTGAGGCGATGCACACCCTGGAGGATCTGCAGGCCTTTTCGCAGCGGCTGCCGGTGCCGATCTTGGCCAATATCACCGAGTTCGGTCAGACGCCTTACTTCACCGTCGCTGAGTTGCAATCGGCCGGGGTCGGTCTGGTGCTCTATCCGCTGTCGGCCTTCCGCGCCATGAGTCGGGCGGCTGAGACGGTCTACGCTGCGATTCGCCAGGACGGTACGCAGCAGGGCGTGCTCGAGCAGATGCAGCGGCGCGATGAGCTCTACGAGGTGCTCGGCTATCACGACTACGAGCGGAAGCTCGATGAGCTCTTCGGCAATCGCTAGTCGCGATCGCTAGTCGCGCGACCGCCGCCGAGGCTATGCCGGCCGACTGGGCGGCTGGCGGCTGGCCGGTTAGCGGCTGGCCGATGGCGGGTGATACGCCTTTGCCACACTTTCCAAGAGGTTGGTTACGCGGTGCAATAGAGCCGCAAACGGAGGATCGAGACGATGACCGAAAAGAAGATTGGTGGCGCAGGTCTGCGCGGGCAGTCGGCCGGTGAGACGGCGCTCTGCACGGTAGGCCAAGAGGGCACCGGCCTGACCTATCGGGGCTACGATGTGCGCGATTTGGCCGAGAAGTGTCAGTTTGAGGAGGTCGCCTACCTGCTCCTCTATGGCGAGCTGCCCAATCAAGCCCAGCTCGATGCCTATAAGCAGCGGTTGATGGGGTTGCGTGAGCTGCCGGCACCGCTCAAGGCCGTGCTGGAGCAGATCCCGCGCGATGCCCACCCGATGGATGTCATGCGCACCGGCTGCTCGATGCTGGGGACGCTCGAGACCGAACAAGACTTCTCGCAGCAGATGGATGTCGCCGATCGGCTGCTGGCGGTCTTCCCCTCGATCATCACCTACTGGTACCGCTACAGCCACGAAGGCGTGCGGATCGACACGGCGAGCGACAGCGATTCGATCGGCTCGCACTTTTTGCACCTGCTGCGTGGTGAGAAGCCGAACGCGCTGCACGAGAACGTCATGCACGTCTCGCTGATCCTCTACGCCGAGCACGAGTTTAACGCCTCGACCTTCAACGCTCGGGTCTGTGCCTCGACCCTCTCCGATATGCACTCGGCAATCACCGGTGCCATCGGCACGCTGCGCGGTCCGCTGCACGGGGGCGCGAACGAGGCGGCGATGGAGATGATCGAGCAGTGGTCGAGCCCGGAGGAGGCGAAGCGCGAGCTCAAGGCGATGCTCGATCGCAAAGAGAAGGTGATGGGCTTTGGCCACGCCGTCTACCGCGAGGTCGATCCGCGCAACGCCGTGATCAAGGAGTGGTCGCGGAAGTTGGCGCAGGAGGTCGGTGACACCACGCTCTTCCCGGTCTCAGAGGCGGTAGAGCAGCTGATGTGGGATGAGAAGCGGCTCTTTGCCAACGCCGACTTCTTCCACGCCTCGGCCTACCGCTTTATGGGCATTCCGACCAAGCTCTTTACCCCGATCTTCGTCATGTCACGCCACAGCGGTTGGGCGGCTCACGTCATGGAGCAGCGGGCGAAGAACCGGATCATCCGTCCGAGCGCCGACTACACCGGCCATGGGCTGCGTGAAGTGCCGCCGATAGAGACGCGCTGAAACGCGCTGGCGGACGCCCCAGGTGGTCGCTAGCGGTCGCGCAGTGGCGGGCGGCGGCCCAGCGTTGCGCTATGCAGCGCTGCACACAGCGTTGCACGCAGACCTCAACGGTCCAGTTAACAAGCAAGAGAGAGTGGAGCACTTATAACCATGGGAACTGATATTCGTGATGCCAAGCGCCCGGATCCGGATGCCGAGCTGGTCGCTATTGCAGACTACGTGACCGGGCGCAGCATCGATTCGAGCGAGGCGTATGAGACGGCCCGCTACTGCCTGATGGACAGTTTGGCGTGCGCCATGATGGCGCTCGAGTACCCGGCCTGCACCAAGCTGCTCGGTCCGGTCGTCCCCGGCGCGCAGATGGCCGATGGTGTGGTCGTCCCGGGCACGTCGTATCGGCTCGATCCGGTGATGGGCGCATTCAACATCGGTGCCCTGATCCGCTGGCTCGATTTTAACGACACCTGGCTGGCGGCGGAGTGGGGCCACCCCTCCGATAACCTCGGTGCGATTCTGGCTGCGGCCGATTACGAGAGCCGGCGTCGTCTGGCGCTCGGTAAGGCACCGCTGACCATGAAAGAGGTGCTGACGGCGGCGATCAAGGCGCACGAGATCCAGGGTGTGTTGGCCTTGGAGAATAGCTTCAACCGCGTCGGCCTCGACCACGTGCTGCTGGTGCGCCTCGCCTCGACGGCGGTGGCAACCCACCTGCTCGGTGGCTCGCGTGAGGATGTGATCAATGCCGTCTCGAACGCCTGGATCGACGGCGGTGCGCTGCGCACCTATCGCCATGCGCCGAACACCGGATCTCGCAAGAGCTGGGCGGCGGGCGATGCCTCGGCGCGCGGCGTGCGTTTGGCGTTGATGAGCCTGACCGGCGAGATGGGCTACCCATCGGCCCTCAGTGCCAAGGGCTGGGGCTTCCAGGACGTCCTCTTTAAGGGCGAGGCGATTAAGCGCTCGCAAGAGTACGCCAGCTACGTCATGGAGCACGTGCTCTTCAAGATCTCCTTCCCGGCCGAGTTCCACGCACAGACGGCGGTCGAGGCGGCGATGAGCCTGCACGAGCAGGTCGCACCGAAGCTCGATCAGATCGATAAGATCGTGATCGAGACGCAGGAGGCCGGGGTGCGCATCATCGATAAGACCGGGCCGCTCGATAACCCGGCCGATCGTGATCACTGCATCCAGTACATGGTCGCCATCCCCTTGCTCTTTGGGCGTCTGACGGCCGCCGACTACGAGGACGCCATCGCCGCCGACCCGCGCATCGATGCGCTGCGCGACAAGATGCAGGTGACCGAAAACGAAAGCTTCACGAAGGACTATTTCGATCCGCAGAAGCGTTCGATCGGTAACGCAGTGCAGGTCTTCTTCCAAGACGGCACCCAGACCGATCGGATTGCCGTCGAGTATCCGATCGGCCACCGGCGCCGGCGCGACGAAGGGATTCCGGTGCTCAAGCAGAAGTTCCACGCAGCACTTGCCGATCGTTTTGCACCGCGGCAGGCTGGTGCCATTGCTGCAGCTGTGGCCGATCAGCAGACGCTGGAGGCGCTGCCGGTCCATGAGTTTATGGATCTGTGGCGGATGTGATCTGTGATCTGACCTGATTGATCGGATGTGATTTGATCAGGGGCCTCTCCTGTGCCCGTAGCGATCCTGCTCTCCAGGGCGCCCCGGGTGCGGAGAGGCCTTTTTCAGTGCCGAGTGGTACTCGGCACATATTGAACTCCTTCCTCTGACCGATCACCGACTCACTGTGCTCGATTGACCCGAGGCCGTTCTCCGGCGTACTGTCACTGCAGTTCGTGTCAGCGGCGCAACGTCAGCCGGCACGGCACGAAGAAGAGACACAACGGCTGAACGCGACAACAATAAAGCGACAGAGGAGAGCGAGCGATGCAGATCCAGAAGAATCTTGGCGGGGCCGATCGTATGGGTCGTGCCGGCGTGGGTATCGTTCTGATTTGTTTGGTCTTTATCGGGCCGCAAACGGCGTGGGGGTGGCTTGGCCTGATCCCGTTAGCGACGGCGTTTTCCGGCATCTGCCCGGCCTACTTCCCACTCGGACTCAACACCTGTAAGCGCTGATCCGATCTTGGGGAGGGGTGGAAGGGGTAAGTGCGCGCGGGGCAGGGAGATCGGTTTCAGCACCTTGAAACAGTCACAAAGCGGAGCGATGAGCAGCGGTATGGATCAACTCGCGGCAACCTTGGAGCGCATCGACGGCCGTGGCTACAAGGCCTATCGCGACATCGAGGGCCGACACCCCTTCCCCGGCTTTACCCTCGCGATCGATAAGGCGCAGGCCGACCCCTTTGCGGCACCTTCGCGGGCGCGTGTGGTGGTGCCGTGGGAGGTCGCCGATCTGCCGGACTCGGCCGTGAACAATCCGGTACGCCGGCGGGCGACGCGCGACTACCTCGCCCGCGCCTTTCAGCAGGCGGCGGCCTCGGTGCGGGCGCTGCAGATTGATGCCGGGGCACAGACGGTCCTCGATCGCAGCGCTGTGCTCCTGACCGATGCTGGGGTCGAGGTTCGCTTTACCGTGGCGCTGCCGGCGCGCGGGCGCACCATCCTCGGTCGGCAGGCGGCCGAGATCTTATGCCGGCACCTGCCACAGGTCGTTCGGGCGGCGGTGCACGCCGAGTCTCTCGATCTTGCCGAGCTGGAGCGCCACTGCGCAGTGGTCGAGGATCAGGTCGCACTGCGCAAGGCGTTGGAGGACCACGGCCTAGTCGCCTTTGTCGGCGATGGGGCGATCTTACCGCGGCGCTCTGGGGTCGACGAACGTCCCCTTGAGGCGGCGCTGCCGCTGCACGCGCCGGAGTCGCTGCGGGTGACGCTAACGGCACCGAATGCCGGCGCGGTCACCGGGATGGGGATTCGGCAAGGCATTACACTCGTCGTCGGTGGCGGATTCCACGGCAAGTCGACACTCCTCAACGCACTGCAGTTCGGGGTCTACGACCACATCCCGGGGGATGGTCGAGAGCAGGTGGTGACGACGACATCAGCGGTCAAGATTCGCGCCGAGGATGGCCGCGCCGTCCACCAGGTCGATCTGTCGCCGTATATCCGGGAGCTGCCGTTCGGCAAGCGGACCGACGCCTTTACGACCGAGCTCGCCTCGGGCTCGACGAGTCAAGCCGCCGCCCTGCAGGAGTCGCTGGAGGCCGGGGCGCAGGTGCTGTTGGTCGACGAGGACACCTCAGCGACCAACTTCATGATTCGCGATCGGCGGATGCAGGCGCTGGTGGCCCATAGCGCCGAGCCCATCACGCCCTTCGTCGATCGGATCCGTGAGCTGCGCGATCGGCTCGGCATCTCGACGTTGCTCGTCATGGGCGGTTCGGGGGACTACCTTGATGCTGCCGATACGGTCATCCAGATGCACGACTACGCCGCCTACGATGTAACCACGCGCGCCCACGAAGTCGCTGCTCAGTACCACACCGGGCGACAAGCGGAGCACCAGGAGCCGTTGACGTTGCCGGCTGGCCGGCGCCTCAAAGCCGCCAGCCTCTGCCCAGAGAATCGATCCGGGAAGCGCAAGCTGCAAGCGCGCGGCCGTGAGACCCTGCTCTTTGGCCAAGAGACGATCGATCTGCGCGCTGTGGAACAGCTTGTCGATGTTTCGCAGACGCGCGCTATCGGTCTGCTGCTGGCCCACCTGAGTGGGTCCTCGGATGCCCCGCTGACCGATCCACCGGAGCGTCTAGCGGCGCTCCTTGAGCAGCCGTGGTCACAGCTGCTAGCACGTCCCGACGGCGACTTGGCGCGCCCGCGCCACTTTGAGGCGATGGCGGCGCTCAATCGTCTACGCAGTGCTCGTCTGGTTCGTTAATGGATTCCCCCGTGGTTGCCCGTGGTTGCCCGTGGCTGATTGCCGAGCCTGCCACGGCCACCCTTACCTGAATTAGAAAAAACGGTCTATAAAATCATGCGCATACTCATTGTGGGGGCTCACGGCCAGATCGGCCAAAGGCTCGTCGAACGTCTGGCAGCGAGCCGTCACGAAGTGCGAGCGATGGTGCGCGATCCGGAGCAACAACCCGCCTTGGCGGCGCTGGGAGCGAGCGAGACGGTGCTGGCCGATCTCGAACGCGATTGTCGCGAGGCCGTGCGTGGGGTGCATGGGGTGATCTTCACCGCCGGCTCTGGGCCGCATACCGGGCCGGAGAAGACCGACAGCGTCGATCGTCTTGGCGCTCGGCGGTTGGTCGAGCTGGCGGAGGCCACGCCCGGTGTTGAGCGTTTCATTATGGTCTCGGCGATGCGCACCGAGGCCCCGGAGCAGGCCCCAGAGAAGCTGCGCCACTACTTGGATGCCAAGCGCGAAGTCGATGAGCACCTGCGTGCCAGTACCTTGCGCTGGACGATCCTACGTCCGGGACGGCTGCTCAACGATCCGGGCAGTGGACGCATCGAGCTCGGCGAGGGACTCGAGTACGGCACCATCCCCCGTGCCGATGTCGCCTTGCTTCTGGCCGCGTTGATTGAGGCGCCGGGCAGCGAGCGGCGCACCTTGGATGCGGTGAGCGGCACCACGCCGATCAGGCAGGCGGTACAGCAGCTCAGCTAGCGCTCTTCTTTGCTCTCTGCTTTGCTCACTCTTTGCTCTCTGTGAGTTTGGCCTCGGCCCAGTCGAGCACCTCACGAACCCGTGGGGAGGCGAGCTGATACGCCTCGGCGAAGGGTGTCCAGCGGTGCTCGTGGTGCTCCGGGCGGCCCAGTTCGGGGTTGATGCCGAAGACGACGCGGCGCGTCGTGGTGTGTGCTAGGTAGTAGCGGGCGACCTTGCCGTGGGCGTAGGGACCGGTCTCGAAGAAGTCATAGCCCCAGCGAAAGTCGAGTTCGGTGATGCCGGTCTCCTCCTCGACCTCGCGGTGAGCGGCCGTCAACGGCTCCTCGCCCGGTTCCACCTTGCCCTTGGGAAAGTCCCAGTATTGAAAGGCGCGAAGCATCAAGTACAGATGCGCGCCCCCCTCGGTGAAGCGGATTGGAACCACACCAGCCGAGAGGGTGCGCCGCTTGCTGCGCTTACGCCGTGGACGTGGCGGCCGCGCGGCCATGGTAGCCAGGCGAGAGCTCATGGACCGCCTCGACGAAGGCCGCGACGTGCTCCGGCGGGGTTTCGGGTTGAATCCCGTGCCCGAGGTTGAAGATGTGGCCGGGGCCGTGGCCGAACTCTTCTAGGCAACGAGCCACCTCGCGTCGGATGACGTCGGGTTTGGCGTGCAGCATGCAGGGATCGAGGTTGCCTTGCAGTGCCACCCGGTCGCCGATGCGTCGGCGCGCGTCGGCCAGAGAGGTGGTCCAATCGAGACCGACTGCATCGCAGCCACACTCGGCAATCGCCTCAAGCCACTGCCCGCCGCCCTTGGTGAAGACGGTGACCGGTACGCGGCGGCCCTCGGCCTCGCGCGGCAGCGCCTCAATGATCCGGGCCATGTAGGCGAGGGAGAAGTCGCGATAGCGCTCGGGGTCGAGTGTGCCGCCCCAAGTATCGAAGATCATCAGTGCTTGGGCACCCGCCTCGACCTGGCCGGTCAGATAGTCGGCGACGGTGTCGGCGAGCTTCGCCAGCAGGCGATGGGCGGCCTCAGGTTGATCGTAGACCAGGGTCTTGCTGGCCGCGAAGGTCTTGCTCGAACCGCCCTCAATCATGTAGGTGGCAAGCGTCCACGGGCTGCCGGTGAAGCCGATCAACGGCACTTGCCCGGCGAGCTCCTGGCGGCAGGCGCGGACGGCATCCATGACGTACTTGAGTTCGTTGTTGGCGCCCGGTTGCGGCAGTGCGTCGATATCGGCAGCGCTCTGGATGCGCTTGGCGAAGACCGGCCCTTCACCGGTGGCAAAGGAGAGACCCAGCCCCATGGCGTCTGGAACGGTTAAGATGTCGGAGAAGAGGATCGCCGCATCCAGGTCGTAGCGCTCAAGCGGCTGTAAGGTTACGCGCGCGGCCAGCTCAGGGCTGCGGCACAGGTCCATGAAACTGCCGGCTTGGGCGCGTACCTCGCGGTATTCGGCCAAGTAGCGGCCCGCCTGGCGCATCATCCACAGTGGCGTGCGGTCCACCTCCTGGCGCAGGAAGGCCCTGAGAATACGGTCGTTTTTGAGCTCGCGGCTACTCAATGCGTTGACTCCTATGCCGAGTAAGGTAGTCGGGAATGCGTGTTTGCTGCGTGTTTGCTGCGTAGCTAGAGTGATCGCTGATCGCCGGCGTGTCGTGCTGCGCACGGCGTAAGAGTGATCAAGATGACTGTGGCAACTGATCATCTACCGGTAAAATCGGCAGGCTAGTATAGACAGGGTGGTGCGGGTGGCGCAATTTTCTAGAGCCGCTCGCGCCATACAATCATTGTTCATCGATAGGGAGCGGGTATGCCGCACGAGTTACAGGGGTATTGTCTGGAGGATCTGGAGTGCGGTATGGCGGCGGCCTATACGCGTACGGTGACGGAGGCCGATCTGGTCCTCTTCGCCGGCCTCTCCGGGGATAACAACCCGGTGCATATCAACGAGGAGTTCGCCTCGACGACCTTTGCCAAGGGGCGCATCGCCCACGGCATCTTCCTCGGCGGCTTGATTTCGTGTGTGCTTGGAACGCGGCTGCCGGGGCCAGGGGCGATCTATCTCGGGCAAGACTTGCGCTTCCGGGCGCCGGTGCGTATCGGTGACACCGTGCGCGCCGAGGTCACGGTCAAAGAGATCCTGGAGGAGAAGCGCCAGGTTGTTCTCGATACCAGCTGCTATGTTCGCAAGCATGCCGTGGTCACCGGTGAGGCGCGTGTGCTCGTCGGGTCACACGAGGATTGATTGCTCATTGATCGGCGCCATCCAGTGCCGCTGTGCTCCAGCGGCACAGCGAGTCGCTGTGTCAACGCAGCGGCGCAGCGGGATGGCCGGTTAGGCCTCTCCACGGCGCAGCGCCGCGATCACCGGTGCCGTCGGCGGGCGTACACCGCGCCAGACGAAAAAGGCCTCGGCCGCTTGTTCGACGAGCATGCCGAGGCCGTCGCTGGTCGTAGTCGCGCCGTGTGTCCGTGCCCAGCGGATAAAGGGCGTCTCTGTATCGGCGTAGACCAAATCGTAGGCGGTACCACCGGGGGCCAATACGTCGTCGGGGAGTTCGAGGTTTTCGCCCTGCAGGCCGGCGGCGGTGGTATTGACGATCAACTCGAAGCCGCGCTCGGGGATGGCGCTCAGGGGGCAGGGGTGGAGCGTCCCAAAACGCTCGGCAAGCGCCTCGGCACGGGCTGCGGTGCGGTTGGCTAAAAAGAGTGCGGCTGGGTCGGCAGCAAGCAGCGCCGGTAAGACGCCGCGCGCTGCGCCACCGGCTCCGAGGACCAGCACGCGGCGGCCGGCGATCGTGATGCCGAGGTTATCCTGCAAATCGCGCAACAGCCCGACACCGTCGGTGTTATCGCCGAAGCGTTGCCCGTCGCTGTCAAAGCGCAGGGTGTTGACCGCGCCAGCGGCGGCAGCCCGCTCACTGAGCCGATCGGCGAAGGCGTAAGCCTCCTCCTTGAATGGGACGGTGACGTTTAGGCCGTGCCCACCGCCGCAGCAAAAGGCCTCGGCGACGGCGCGGAAGTGTTCGTGGGGCGCCCACAGCCGTCGGTAGGTCATGGCCTCGCCGGTCGCCGCAGCGAAGCGGCGGTGGATCTCCGGGGATTTGCTGTGTTCGATCGGGTTGCCGATGACGGCGTAGCAATCGGTCATGGCCGCGCCTCCTTGATCCGGCATGGCTGCATCGATACGGCCCCTAAGTGGCGGGCCACGGCAGCGTCCAATAGAAGAGGTAGAAAAAGAGTACGGCGAGGATGGCGCCGGCGGGCAGGGTGACGAGCCACGACATAAAGACCGTGCCGACGACGCGCAGGTCGATCGCGGCCAAACCACGGGCCAAACCGACGCCGAGGACTGCACCGACTAAGGTGTGGGTCGTCGAGATCGGCATGCCGATGCTCGATGCGGTGACGACGGTGCCGGCAGTCGCTAGGTTACAGGCGAAGCCGCGACTCGGGGTCAGCTGCGTGATGTTGCGCCCTACCGTGGCGATGACGTGGCGTCCGAGCATAAGCAGCCCGGCCACTATGCCGGCTGCACCCAGCACCAGCAGCCACAACGGAACCGGTGCTTCGGGCTGGAGCTCACCGCTGCTGACGGTGGCCACGACCGCCGCAACGGGGCCGATCGCGTTGGCTACATCGTTGGAGCCGTGAGCAAAGGCCATGGCGCAGGCGGTGATGATCATCAACACGGCAAAGACGCGCTCGACGTTGCGGTACTGATAGCGGCGGTGGCTGCGCGTATCGAGCTTCATACGCTCGATGAACCACTTGCTCGGCAGGGCCAGCGCAAGACCGATGAGGAGCGAGAGCAACACCCCCTCAGACGGTTCGATTTCTAGGCCGACGTAGCGCAGACCGCGCAGCAGTGTGATCAGCGAGATAAAGAAGCCGGTTAAGAAGATGTAGTACGGGATCCAGCGTTTAGCGGCCTCAAGCGGCGAGCGGTGGTCGAGCACCAAGAGCTGCACCGAGCGAAAGAGGGCGAAGCTGACCACGCCGGCAATCAGCGGAGAGGTGATCCAGCTCAGGGCCACGTGGCCGACCGTCGTCCAGTGGATCGCCCCCCAGCCGAGTCCGGCGATCCCAAACCCCACCAGGGCGCCGATGATCGAGTGGGTCGTCGAGACCGGCCAGCCACGCCAGGAGGCGACCAGCAGCCAGACCCCGGCAGCGGCCAGGGCGGCGAGCATGCCGCAGACCAGGAGTTGCTCTGCACCGACCAGTTCGCTGGCATCAATGATGCCGCCGCGGACGGTACTGGCAACGGCGCCGCCGGCGAGTACTGCACCGGCAAACTCGAAGATGGCGGCGACGACGACCGCTTGTCGGATGGTGAGCACGCGCGCACCGACCGACGTTGCCATGGCGTTGGCCACATCGTTGGCGCCGATCCCCCAGGCCATAAAGAGGCCGAGGGCGGCTGCCATCACGATGTAGATGAGCGCGTACTCCATCAGGTTCTAATTCTAATGGGCCAGTAAGATTTGAAAGCGTGCGCCGGTCTGTTGGGCACGGTCGGCGAGGGTGCCGATGGACTCAATGATCTGGTAGAGGAACATGACATCGACGGCGTAGAGGTTGCGTTCAATCTGAAAGAGCTCGGAGCGCAGTTCGACTTGGCGCCGGTCGGTCTCGGCTTCGACATCGTCGAGCTTATTAAGGAGTGTTTCGACGACCTCCAGTTCGGCACCGCGAAACCCGGTCTCGACCAGCTCCTCCAGCTCGCGCACTGCGGCCATGGCCTGCTGGGTCGCGTCAATGGCTTGATCGAGCAGCCCTAGCGTCGGTTCGACGAGCGGCTGAGGCCACTGCATCTGACGTCCGATCATCAGCCCGGCGATGTCTTTGCTCTTATTGGCGATGCGATCTTGTGCTCGCAGCAGCTCTAGGAAGTCGCGGCGATCCCACGGCATGAAGAGATCGGGCGGCAGCTGGGCACGGATCTCTTTCTTCATGCGGTCGGCACGGTGCTCACGGCCAACAATCTGGCGATGGGCATCGCGCATCCGTTGCAACTCGGCGGCCGCCGAGGCGCGGAAGAGCTCCGGTAGGATCTCGACGCACTCAACAACCTCCTCCATGTGGCGCTGTAAGGGCGCCACAGGGGAGGAGCCAAAGATTCGGGCAAAGTAGCTCTTCAGCAAGTCAGTTCTCTTCTTGGAGCCAGGTGGCTGCCGCTTCGGCGTGATAGGTCAGGATGGCATCGGCACCGGCACGACGCAGCGAGACCAACGCCTCGAGGACGCAGGCGCGCTCATCGAGCCAACCGCGTTCGCCGGCCGCTTTGAGCATCGCATACTCGCCGCTGACCTGGTAAGCGAAGGTCGGTACACCGAACTCCTCTTTGATGCGCCGGATGATATCAAGGTAGGGCAGGCCGGGTTTAACCATGAACATATCGGCCCCCTCTTGGAGATCGAGCGCGACCTCGTGCAGCGCCTCATCGCTGTTCGCCGGGTCCATCTGATAGCTGTCCTTGCCGGGGCCGGCTGGGCCGCTGCCGAGATTGCCGGCCGAGCCGACGGCATCGCGGAAGGGGCCGTAGTAGCTTGAGGCGTACTTGGCACTGTAGGAGAGGATACGGACGTTGCGGAAATCGTGCGCCTCCAGGGCGTTGCGAATGGCGCCGATGCGCCCATCCATCATATCCGACGGGGCGACGACGTCGGCGCCGGCCTCAGCGTGCGAGAGTGCCTGCCGGACCAAAACCTCGACGGTCTCATCGTTGAGCACGTAGCCGGTCTCATCGATCAGGCCGTCTTGACCGTGGCTGGTGAAGGGGTCGAGGGCGACATCGGTGATCACCCCGAGTTCAGGGTGCGCCTCTTTGAGGGCGCGCACGGCGCGCTGGGCGATCCCGGTCGGGTTGTAAGCCTCGCGGGCATCGTCGGTCTTGGCCTCGGCGGGAGTGACCGGGAAGATGGCGACCGCCGGAATGCCGAGGCGAACAAGCTGTTCGGCCTTGTCGATCAGTCGATCGATCGAGAGGCGTTCGATGCCGGGCATGGAGGGGACCGGCTCGCTGCGCTCTTCGCCGTCGAGCACGAAGAGCGGCTGGATCAGATCGTCGGCTGAGACCCGAGTCTCGCGCATCAGGCGACGCGAAAAGACGTCCCGGCGCATGCGCCGCGGGCGCCGGGCCGGATAGCCGCCGATGGGGTGGGGATTGGTGTGCCGTGTCACGACTTCCTCCTCTGCTCGCGCTATCAAAGGTTCGCCCGATTATGCCCCGTTGGGCGTGGATGCCCAAGAGGGGGGAGGGCGGAACTCTTAGCCTACCAGCATTGTCGCAGCCGTGAGTGGGGCGTTACGGTCTCCGGAGCGTCATGTGGATCGGTGTCTCACTACAGCAAACCCATGAAGGAGAAAGAATATGCGTAAGATGTCGATCTGGTTCGGTGCGTTTGTGATCACTTCAGCGCTGCTGCTTGCCGGGTGTCCGGGTGAGAACGACTTCGAGGATATGGAGGATCTTGAAGGTTTCGAGCAGCAGGATCCGGGTGAAGGGTTTGACGACGGCTTCGATAACGATTTCGAGGACGATTTCGACGACGACTTTGGCGATGCCTTTGACGACGACTTCGAAGACGACTTTGACGATGAAGAGCTCGGGGACTTTTAACGCCGGTTAGCAGCTAAGCGCTGGCTCTCTGCGCTGTGGCGCCTCCGCGTGGCCTCGTGGAGTGTAGGGGGCGGCGCTGGAGGCGCCTGCACCCTCAAGACCCGCGCTCGGCGGGATCGAGGGTGTAGGCGCAGTCATTGAGCCCTGCCTTCAGGTGCGGCCGCCGCCGAGTTCGCGGCTCTTCTCGACGAGCTCGTGGATGATCGGCGTCACGATCAGCTCCATCGCGAACCCCGTCTTGCCGCCAGGGACGACGATGCTGTTGCGGCGCGACATGAACGAGTTCGGGATCATGCTCAGCAGATAGGGGAAGTCGATCTTGAGCCGTTCCGGGTTGCGGAAGCGGATGACCGTGAACGATTCATCGAGTGTTGGGATATCGCGCGCGATAAAGGGGTTCGAGGTGTCGACCGTCGGTACGCGCTGGAAGTTAATGTCGCTGCGCGAGAACTGCGGAGTGATGTAGTTGACGTAGTCGGGCATGCGCCGCAGGATCGTATCGACGATGGTCTCGGCGGTGTAGCCCCGCTTAGCGCCGTCGCGGTGGATCTTCTGGATCCACTCGAGGTTGACAATCGGTGTGACCCCGACGAGCAGGTCGACGTGCTGCGCGACGTTGTGCTCCTCGGTGACGACGCCACCGTGCAGCCCCTCGTAAAAGAGCAGATCGCTCCCCTGACCAGCCTCTTCCCACGCCGTGAACTCGCCTGGCCCTAGGCCCTCGTAGGGGGCGGCCTCCTCTTCGTTGTGGAGGTAGCGGCGGCGGTTGCAGATGCCGCTTTCGGCGTAGCGCCGGAACGACTCCTCGAGCTCACCGAAGAGGTTGGCCTCTGGGCCGAAGTGACTCAAGTTGCGTCCCTCGGCGACCGCCTTGGCGAGTTGTTCGCGCATCTCTTGACGATTGAAACGGTGGAAGGCGTCGCCTTCGATGATGGCCGGAGCGATCTGCTCACGCCGGAAGATGTGTTCGAATGCGACCTTGACCGTGCTGGTTCCGGCGCCGGAAGAGCCGGTCACCGCGATAATCGGATGCTTCGCAGACATAGATCACCTCGTAAGTTTGCAGTGTGGACGTGGAGACGGTTGGCCGCTCGGCGGGTTGGGTTTGGGGTGGATCAGGCCGCGCGCGCAGCCTCGATCTCGGTGCGCATGCGCTGAATGGCCGCAGCGTAGTCGTCGGCACCGAAGATCGCCGAACCAGCGACAAAGGTATCGGCACCGGCGGCTGCGATCTCGCCGATATTCTCTGCCTTGACCCCGCCGTCGATCTCCAGGCGGATATCGGCGCCGAGTTCGTCGATGAGGCGCCGCGCCTCGCGCAACTTGGCGAGCGCGGAAGGGATGAACTTCTGGGCGGGGAACCCGGGGTTGACCGACATCAGCAGCACCATGTCGACCTTGTCGGCGACGTGGCGCAGGCAGTCGAGCGGGGTGGCCGGATTAAAGACCAGCCCGGCCTTAGCACCGTGTTCGCGGATCAGGCCCAGTGAGCGGTCGATGTGCTCACTCGCCTCCGGGTGGAAGGTGATCCAGTTGGCCCCGGCGGCGGCAAAATCAGGGATCAGCCGGTCGACCGGCTTGACCATCAGGTGGACGTCGATGGGGGCGCGGATGCCGTAATCACGCAGCGCTTGGCAGACCAGCGGGCCGATCGTCAGATTCGGCACGTAGTGATTGTCCATGACGTCGAAGTGGATGATATCGGCACCGGCGTCGAGCACGGCCTGTACCTCCTCGCCCAGGCGGGCAAAATCGGCCGATAGAATCGATGGTGCGATCAGTGCGTCTTTCATAGGTTTAGGTCCTCGCAGGGATGGTTGCGGCACCCCGAAGCCGCGCACAGCCAAGCTGAAAGCTACGAGTGCGGCAGGGGCGACGAAAATTAATGATTGGTGATGATTCGTATAAGAGCCCGGTGTCGCCGGCGGTCGGCGGTTGCCACATCCTGAATGGGCTCGCTCCCGGCGGCCCGCTCTCGGCCTGCTCTCGGCCTGCTCTCGGCCTGCAAGGCGATCGTGCTGATCGCCTGCAGACGCCGAGACGCCCGAGCGAGCCGTTTCGGCACTCAGGCCCTACTAGGCCCTCGTCTCAGGTGGTGGTCGTAGCCAGGCCGGCCGCCCTCTTTGTGGCAGTGAGCTCGCTGGAGGCAGCGAGTGCTGCAGGCCGCTCCGGGGATTGAACGCTTGCGGTTGCAGGCGGCTGTCTGCCGGCCGTCGGCCCCTGGCTCCGCTCGCCGGCCGGTCCAAAGTCCGGCGGCGTGGTCTGCGTTGTCGGAGCGCAGTGCCAATGGGCGTGTGCTTCCTCCACGACGAAGCGGCGAAAAGCCTCAGCCGCGGGCGAGAGTCGTTTGCCGGAGCGGTGCACCAGGTACCAGTGACGTTCCAGCGGGAAGCCCTCAACGTTGAGCACGCAGAGACGGCCCAGCTCCAACTCCAGCGCAACGGTGTGGATAGAGACCACACCGAGGCCAAGGCCGGCTTGCACCGACTGCTTGATCGCCTCGTTGGAGCTCATCTCCAGTCCCCCGTGCAGGCGCAAACCGCGTTGCTCAAGAAAGCGTTCGACGGTGTTGCGGGTTCCGGAGCCGGCCTCGCGCAACACGAAGAGCTCGTCTTGCAGCCGCTCCAGGGGGATCTGCGCACCGGTAGCCAGTGGGTGCTCAGGTGCGGCAATTACCACCAAGGGGTTGGGCATGAAAGTCTCTGCGGCGACATCAAGACCCTCCGGGGGTTCGCCCATGATGGCGAGATCCATCTCATTGTCCTGAATGCGTCGCAGTAACCCCTCGCGGTTGGTCACCTCGAGCTGAAAGGTGATTCCGGGCTGGCGGCGGGTGAAGGTCGCTAGCAGATCAGTAGCGAAGTAGTTCGCCGTTGATGCGACGGTAAGACGCAGGCGGCCGCTGTTTAAGCCGCGCAGGGCTTCGAGCCCATCGCTGAGTTCGCGCAATTCAGCGGCGATGCGCTGGGCGTAGCGTCGCACCTCGCCGCCGGCCTCGGTGAGGAAGATGCGCTTGCCGATCTGCTCAAAGAGCGGTAGACCGACCTGCTGTTCGAGTTGTTTGATCTGCATCGATACCGCGGGCTGGGTGAGGTAGAGCTCCTCTGCAGCGCGTGTGAAGCTCAGGTGTCGGGCAACCGACTCAAAGACTTTCAACTGCCGTAGCGTAATGTTCATCCTCCTGCCTCCTCTCCTCGTCGACCAAGCTATAAGCTAATATTTATAGGTCAAGCAAAAACTATTTCTTTTTCTTTTGTATCTGCAAGGCTATGCTCATCTCGTCGATAGCGCAAGGGGCGATTGGTTGGAGTCGGTTCGCGGACTAGCGGTCCGGCCGCTAAGCCAAATCTCCCCCTACAGACCCCCCAAGCACCCTTTATAGAGTGCATAAAAACGCATTGGTAGCAACGTTTGAGGAGTCGATGATGGCGAGCAGAACCTATAACGCAGGTGTCAAGACGTACCGTGACGAGTACTGGGAGCCGGACTACCAGATCAAGGACAGCGATCTGCGGGCCTGCTTCAAGGTCGTACCGCAGCCCGGTGTCGATCGCGAAGAGGCGGCCGCGGCGGTAGCGGCGGAGTCGTCGACGGCGACCTGGACGTATGTCTGGACCGACCTGATGACCGACATTGAGTACTACAAGGGGCGGGCCTACAAGATCGAAGACGTCCCCGGTGACGATGAGGCCTTCTACGCCTTCATTGCTTATCCGATCGACCTCTTCGAAGAGGGCTCCATCGTTAACGTCTTCACCTCGCTCGTCGGTAACGTCTTTGGCTTTAAGGCGGTGCGGATGCTGCGCCTCGAAGATGTGCACTTCCCGCTGGCCTTCGTCATGACCTGCCAAGGGCCGCCACACGGCATCAAGTCCGAGCGCGATAAGCTCAGCAAGTACGGCCGGCCGCTGCTCGGTGGCACCCTCAAGCCGAAGCTGGGTCTGTCGCCGAAGAACTACGGCCGCGCCTGTTACGAGGCGCTGCGCGGTGGTCTCGACTTCACCAAGGACGATGAGAACGTCAACTCCCAGCCCTTCTTGCGCTGGCGTGAGCGTTTCGACTACATCATGGAGGCGATCGATAAGGCCGAGGCCGAGACCGGCGAGCGCAAGGGCCACTACCTCAACGTCACGGCGGCGACCCCCGAGGAGATGTACAAGCGGGCCGAGTACGCCAAGGAACTCGGCGCGCCGATCATCATGCACGACTACATCACGGCCGGTTTCTGTGCCCACCAGGGGCTGTCGCACTGGTGCCGCGATAACGGCATGTTGCTGCATATTCACCGCGCTATGCACGCCGTTCTCGACCGTAATCCCAAGCACGGCATCCACTTCCGCGTGTTGACCAAGATCTTGCGCCTGATGGGTGGTGATCAGCTCCATACTGGCACGGTCGTTGGCAAGCTTGAGGGCGATCGCGAGGCGACGCTCGGCTGGGTCGATCTGCTGCGCGAGCGCTACATCAAAGAGGACCGCTCGCGCGGGCTCTTCTTCGATCAAGATTTCGGCGCCATGCCGGGCGCCTTTGCGGTCGCCTCCGGTGGTATCCACGTCTGGCACATGCCGGCGCTGCTGTCGATCTTCGGCGACGACGCCGTCTTCCAGTTCGGTGGCGGTACGCTCGGCCACCCGTGGGGCAACGCCGCCGGCGCTTGCGCCAACCGCGTGGCCCTGGAGGCGTGTGTCAAGGCGCGCAACGAGGGGCGGGACCTGGAGAAAGAGGGTAAGGAGATCCTCACCGAGGCCGGCAGCAAGAGCCCCGAGCTCAAAGCGGCGATGGAGACCTGGAAAGAGGTCAAATTCGAGTTCGACACCGTCGATAAGCTCGATACGGCCCACCGTTAATCCCTCGTTTTACAAAGCTTTTCAGGAGATCGACCATGAGCGAAATGCAAGACTACAAGTCGAAGCTCTCGGATCCGAGCAGCCGCCGCTTCGAGACCTTCTCCTACCTGCCGGCCCTCACCGAGGAGGAGATCCGCAAGCAGGTTCAGTACATCGTCGACCAAGGTTGGCAGCCGGCCGTCGAGCACACCGAGCCGGAAAACGCCATGGACCAGTTCTGGTACATGTGGAAGCTGCCGATGTTCGGTGAGACCGACATCGATACGGTGCTCGCCGAGGCGAAGAAGTGTCATGACGCCTATCCCGAGCACCACGTCAAGCTGATCGGTTACGACTGGAAGCGGCAGGTGCAGGGCTTGGCCTTCGTCATCTATCGCGCACCGGAGTAGCGGCCGCGAAGTGATGCGCACGGGCGGGCCGGTCGGTCCGGTCCGCTCGTGCCCCGCTCCGCCAGAGACGCTTCGTGCGCTCCAGGCGCACTCGCCGACGAGCAGTCTTTCTCAAGGCAGCTGACGCCTTGCGAAAGACCGGTAACGAGCAGCGGAGGGTCGTGATGAGCGAGCACAATGTCGAGCAGTATCGGGTGACTGAGGCGCCTTACTACCGGCCAGTCGCCGACGAAGTCGATCTCTACCGAGCCGCCTACGAGGCGCGCATGCCGGTGATGCTCAAAGGGCCGACCGGGTGTGGCAAGTCGCGCTTTGTCGAACACATGGCCTACACCTTGGGGCGGCCGCTGGTGACGGTGGCGTGTAACGAAGATATGACGGCGGCCGATCTGGTCGGGCGCTACTTGCTCGATGCCCAAGGGACGCGCTGGCAGGACGGTCCGCTGACCACCGCAGCCCGTATCGGCGCGATCTGCTACCTCGACGAAGTGGTCGAGGCGCGGCAAGACACGACGGTCGTGATCCACCCCCTCACCGACCATCGGCGCACCCTGCCGTTAGAGAAGAAGGGTGAGCTGGTGCATGCCCACCCCGATTTCCACCTGGTGATCTCCTATAATCCCGGCTACCAATCGCTGATGAAGGATCTAAAGCAGTCGACCAAGCAGCGCTTCGGGGCGCTCGATTTCGACTATCCGGAGGCCGAGATCGAGGGCGAGATCGTCGCCCACGAAGGTGGGGTGGCTGCCGAGATCGCCGAGAAGCTGGTTCAGGTCGCCCATCGGGCGCGCAACTTGAAGGGGCACGGCCTCGATGAGGGCATCTCAACCCGGCTGCTGGTCTATGCGGCGAGCCTGATTGCGAAGGGGATCGATCCGCGGGCAGCCTGCATCATGACGTTGGTGCGGCCGCTGACCGACGACCCCGATATGCGCGAGACGCTCGATCAGGCGGTCGCGACCTACTTCTAACTGGACCCATGGCAAAGGCTGGGCCGTTGAGCGCACACCGGTTGTGCGCCGCGTGGGGGTGAGTGATGACGGTACGACTGGAGGACTACCGCGAGACCCTAGAGGCGTGCGATCCACACATCGCTGAGACGCTGGAGGGGGCCTTTGCGGAGGCCGCGCGCGTCATGTCGCCGCGCGGCCTGCACAACTACCTGGATGGCGCGCGGGCCTTTGCCGATCTGGGGCGTGGCGCCGATGTGGTGCGGACGTGGCTCGAGGCGATGCCGGAGGTGGCCAAGGAGGTCGGTGAGGATGTCGTGCTGGAGGTGCAGACCTCGGCGCTGCGCCTCTCCTCCATGGTCAGTGGTCCGGTGATCGCGCTGCTGCTCGCCGGGATGCCGACGGCGGCGCGCCGCCTTGGTGATCCGCAACTGGTCGTGCAGTACCTCAACCTGATCCATCAACTATCGGGCAAGGCGCCGCGCGGGCTGCGGCCGATGATGGAGAATCTCGACGAGCTCTTCGCCAAGTTGACGCTCGGTGGTTTGCGGCGCTGGGCGCTGTGGGGGGCACAGGCGCATGCGACCGACTTTGCTCAGCAGCGCGCCTACTTTGCGCTTGAGACGGCTGATAGTCAGGCGATGCTGCAGCAGGAGCGCCGCGGCACGCTCTTTGTTGATAACCAGCGCAAACTCAACTTCTACTTACGTGCGCTGTGGGGGCGCGACTTCTTCATGCGTCCGACCTCGGGCGATTTCGAGACGCGCCAAGGCTACCGGCCCTTTATTGAGCGGCGGGTGATCCACCTGCCGGATGCCTACGACGACTGCGGCGATCTGCCGGGTAAGGAGCTCTATCGGGCCAGTGCCGCGCACGCCGCCGCGCACCTGGTCTACACCCGCGAGCCGCTTGCCCCGCACGGCCTGAGCGCCGCGCAGCGGGCGGTGATCGGCATGCTGGAGGATGCCCGCATCGAGCATCTGGCGATGGCGCGTTTTCCCGGGTTGCGCACGCTGTGGCTCGGCTTCCATGAGCAGCGCGCGCGGCAGCGTGCAATGCTGGAGGGCGCGCCGTCGTTGCACCCCTTCGTGCTGTGGCTGGAGCGCTGCGCTCACGCTCTGCTCGACCCGCAGGCCGGCAGCGACAGTTTGTGGGTGCGCCGGGTCTGCGAGCGTTTTGCGGCCGACTATGCCAAAGACGAGGAGGGCCAGGCGTGGGTGCGCGAGCTCGGCGTCACCCTCCATGCGCGCTGGGCCGCTGAGCACGAAGTGCCGAGTGCGCGAGCGCTCGAGGCGTACGGGGTCCCCTACCACGACGACAACCGCTATCTCTTTGCTGAGGACCGCGACGAGTGGCTTGAGGCCGAGTACGTCCCCGAGAGCCACCGGCAGACGCGCAAGTACGTCAGCCTGATGGAGTTCGTCAACGAGGTCGATTGCGAGTTGGCCGGCGACGATGCGCAAGAGATCTGGGTGCTGCCGACCGAGCTCTTCCCCTATGAGGACGAAGGGGTCAGCTACAACGAGATGGAGGGGGTCGAGCCGGTCAGCCCGCCCTACCACTACCCCGAGTGGGACTACCAGATTCAGCTCCACCGCCCCGATTGGACGACGGTCATTGAGCGCCGCCCTAAGCGCGGTGAGGCTGAGCAGATCGACGCGGTGTTGACCGAATATCGCCCGGTTGCGAGCCGGCTGCGCTACCTGATTGATGCCTTGCAGCCGCAGGGGCTGATTCGTCAGCGGCGGCAGGAGGATGGCGATGAGCTCGATATCGACGCGGCGGTGCGCGCCTTGGTCGATGTGCGCTTAGGCATGACCCCGGATACTCGGGTCAATACCCGCTACATCCGCAAGACCCGCGATCTGGCGGTGCTGCTGCTGCTTGATCTCTCTGAGTCGACCAATGAGCAGGTCCCCGGCAGCGAGAAGAGCATCGTGCAGCTGACCCGCGAGGCCTCCGCGTTGCTTGGCTGGGCCATAGACGGCATCGGCGACCCCTTCGCCGTCCACGGTTTCGCCTCCGATGGGCGTCACGATGTTCAATACTTTCGCTTTAAGGACTTTGTACAGCCGTGGGACGAGGAGGCGAAGGGGCGTCTGGCCGGGATGCACGGGCAGTACTCGACGCGCATGGGTGCGGCGATGCGTCACGCTGCAACCCACTTGGCCCGGCGCCCGCAGCGGCGCAAGCTGCTACTGGTCGTTACCGACGGTGAGCCGCACGATGTCGATGTGCGAGATCCGCAGTACTTGCGTCACGATACCAAGAAGGCAGTCGAGGATCTGGCCGCGCGTGGGATCACAACTTACTGTTTGACCTTGGATCGCGAGGCCGATCACTACGTTTCGCGGATCTTCGGCGCCAACAGTTACTCTGTCGTCGATCAAGTCGAGCGATTGCCGGAGCGGCTGCCGGCGCTCTTCGCCCAGTTGACCCGCTGAGCGCGCTGCGGCGCGCCGGGCGGCAGGGGGACGCGGCCGCGTCTTATCTTGACGATCAAAACGATTTGCTTTTGCTTATTGATTGCCGTCCGTAGAGTTGCCAATCGTGACGACGGCGTGTTGACTGTAGCGGCCTAACGATGGCCGCCACGACGGCCGATCCACCGCATTAGACCGAGGGAGGTAGAACATGGCGTCGACCGAGCTGAGCCGGCGGGAGCTGGCCAACGCGATTCGTGCACTCTCCATGGACGCAGTCCAGCAGGCCAACTCCGGCCACCCTGGAGCGCCGATGGGCATGGCCGACATCGCCGAAGTGCTGTGGCGGGACTATCTCTGCCACGCTCCGCAGCAGCCCGACTGGTTCGACCGGGACCGCTTCGTTCTCTCTAATGGCCACGGCTCGATGCTGCTCTATTCGCTGCTGCATCTGAGCGGCTACGACGTCTCACTCAACGACCTGAAAAACTTCCGTCAGCTCCACTCGAAGACGCCTGGTCACCCCGAGTACGGCTATACGCCGGGGGTCGAGACGACGACCGGGCCGCTTGGTCAAGGCTTGGCCAACGCCGTCGGTATGGCGCTGGCGGAGAAGATGCTGGCGGGTCGTTTCAACCGCCCTGGCCACGCCATCATTGATCACCACACCTACGTCTTCGCTGGCGACGGCTGCCTGATGGAGGGGATCTCGCACGAGGCCTGTTCGCTGGCCGGGACGTGGGGGCTGGGCAAGCTGATCGTCTTCTACGACGATAACAACATCTCGATCGACGGCGAGGTCAGCGGCTGGTTTACCGACGAGACGCGCAAGCGCTTCGAGGCCTACGGCTGGCAAGTGATCGGCCCGATCGACGGCCACGACGGCGAGGCGGTGCGGGCAGCGATCGAGGAGGCGCGCGCCGATACCGCGCGGCCGACGCTGATCGACTGCCAAACGACGATCGGTTTCGGTTCGCCGAAGATGGCCGGGACGGCCGGCGTCCACGGGGCGCCACTCGGCGATGAGGAGATTGCGGCGACGCGTGCTGCCCTCGGCTGGAGCCATGCCCCCTTCGAGATTCCCGCCCCCCACTATGAGGCATGGGATGGCCGGGCGGCCGGTGAACAGCGGGTGGCGCAGTGGCAAGAGGCGCTGGCGAGCTACCGGCAGGCCCATCCGGAGCTGGCCGCCGAACTCGAGCGGCGGTTGCAAGGCGAGCTGCCCGAGACGTGGCCGGACGTCGCTCAAGAGGCGCTGGAGAAGTTTGGCAACGCCAAAAAAGACGCGACCCGCAAGAGCTCGCAGGCTGTCCTCGATTTCTTCGGCCCGCACCTGCCCGAGCTGCTCGGCGGATCGGCCGATCTGACTGGCTCCAACAACACCTGGTGGAGTGGTTGTCAGACCTTTACGGCCGCTGCCCCCGATGGCAACTACCTCTTCTACGGGGTGCGCGAGTTCGCCATGACGGCGATCATGAACGGGGTGGCCCTGCACGGCGGCTGGATCCCCTACGGCGGTACCTTCCTGATCTTCTCTGATTACGCCCGCAACGCCGTGCGTATGGCGGCGCTGATGAAGCAGCGCACCATCCTCGTCTATACCCACGACTCGATCGGTCTCGGCGAAGACGGCCCGACCCACCAGCCGATCGAGCATCTTGCCAGCTTGCGCCTGATCCCGAATCTCGATCTCTGGCGCCCTTGCGATGCCCAGGAGACTGCGGCGGCGTGGGCGGCGGCGCTAGAGCGCCGCGACGGGCCGACGGCTCTGGCACTCTCGCGACAAGGGTTGGCGCCGCAAGCGCGCAGTGCCGAGCAAGCCGCTGCGATTGCCCGCGGTGGTTATGTCCTGAGCGATGCCGACGGCGCCCCCGAGTTGGTGATCGTGGCGACCGGCTCTGAGGTCGAGTTGGCACAGGCGGCGCGTGAGCAGCTAACGAGCGCCGGACGCCGGGTGCGGGTCGTCTCGATGCCCTCTCTTGAGCGATTTAAGGCGCAAGATGCCGCCTATCGTGAGGCGGTCCTGCCGGCGGGAGTGCCGCGGTTGATTGTCGAGGCGGCGGCGACCGACCTGTGGCGCGGCCTGGCAGGGGATCGCGGGGCGGTCATGGGCATCGACACCTTCGGTGAGTCGGCACCGGCACCGCAGCTCTACGAGCACTTCGGTTTGACGGCAGAACGGGTCGTTGAGACCGCCCAGCGACTGCTCGGCTGAGCAGCGGTGCGGTCCGGCGGCGGTAGCCGAGTGCCCAACCCCGAATAGCGAAGACCCGAATAGCGAAGAGGAGTCTGGCGTGAAAGCGAAGCGCATGAGCGATCTCGATTTGGCCGGTCAGCGAGTGCTGATCCGCGAAGATCTCAACGTGCCGATCAAAGATGGGCAGGTGACCGACGATACGCGAGTTCGGGCTGCAGCGGAGAGTATCCGGCAGGCGATGGCGGCGCGCGCCCGGGTCTTGGTGATGTCGCACCTGGGGCGCCCGCAGGAGGGGCAGTTCGATCCGGCGGCCTCACTCGCACCGGTGGCTGAGCGGCTCGGCGAGGTGCTTGGCTGTAAGGTGCCGGTTGTTCGCGACTGGCTCGATGGGGTCGATGTACCCGAAGGGGGCGTGGCGCTGTGTGAAAACGTCCGCTTTAACGCCGGTGAGAAGAGTGACGATGAGGCGTTGGCGAAGCGCATGGCCGCCCTGTGCGATGTCTTCGTCATGGACGCCTTTGGCACCGCCCACCGAGCGCAGGCATCGACCCACGGGGTGGCGCGGTTTGCCCCGGTGGCGTGTGCCGGTCCGCTGCTGAGCGCCGAACTCGAAGCGCTCGGTAAGGCGCTTGAACAGCCGCAGCGACCGATGATCGCGATCGTCGGCGGTTCTAAGGTCTCGGGCAAAGTACAGGTCTTGGAGGCGCTGACCGAAAAGGTCGATCAGTTGATCGTCGGTGGTGGTATTGCCAACACCTTTATCGCCGCGGCCGGTCACGAGGTCGGCAGCTCCCTCTATGAGAAAGACTACGTCGAGACCGCCAAACGGCTGATGGCCGAGGCCCAGGCGAAGGGTGGCGAGATTCCCATCCCCGAGGATGTGGTGACGGCGAAGGAGTTCTCCGCAACCGCTGAGGCGCACGTCCGCCCGGTCGATGCGGTGCCGGCCGACGAGATGATCCTCGATGTTGGCCCGCAGACCCGCGCTCGCTACGACGGGATGTTGCGCAACGCCGGGACGATCGTCTGGAACGGTCCGGTCGGGGTCTTCGAGATGGAGCCCTTTGCCGGCGGAACGCGCGCCCTGGCCGAGGCGATCGGTGGCAGTAGCGGCTTTTCGATTGCCGGCGGTGGCGACACGCTGGCGGCCGTTGAGCAGTTTGGCGTCAGTGATCGGATCTCCTACATCTCGACCGGAGGCGGCGCCTTCCTCGAGTTGCTTGAGGGCCGAGAGCTGCCTGGCGTGGCCGTGCTCGAACAGCGGGCTCAGGCGTAGGCGGTACGATAGCGTGATAGCGCAGGGGGGCGAGACGACGATGGTAAAGCCCCGCAGGACGAAGATCCTCGCGACCCTGGGGCCGGCGACCGATCGCCCCGGGGCGCTCGCTAGCCTGCTCTCGGCTGGCGTCGACGTGGTGCGCATCAACCTCTCACACGGGGTGATCGACGACCATCGGCGGCGTGTCGAGGCGGTGCGCGAGTGGTCGGCGGCGCATCGGCGGCGTGTCGGTGTGCTCGTCGATCTGCAGGGACCGAAGATCCGCATCGAGTGCTTTCGGCACTCGCCGGTTGAGTTGCGCGAGGGCGACAGTTTCGTCCTCGATGCAGCGCTGGCCGCCGATGCCGGGACGCGGGAGGCGGTTGGCATTGCCTACACCGGCCTGCCCGACGACGTGGTCCCCGGGGATGAGCTGCTGCTCGACGACGGGCGGCTCGTGTTGAGTGTCGATCGCGTCGTCGGCAGCGCGGTCCATACGACCGTGGTGACCGGTGGTGAGCTCTCCGATCGGAAGGGGATCAACCGCCGCGGCGGTGGATTATCGGCGCCGGCACTGACGGCGAAGGATCGGCGCGACATCGTAGCGGCGGTCGATTTGGAGGCCGACTATCTGGCGGTCTCCTTTCCGCGCGCGGCCGACGACATCCACGAGGCGCGTGAATTGCTGCGGGGGGCTGGCGGCGACGGCATCGGGGTGGTCGCTAAGATCGAACGGGCCGAGGCCGTTGCCGCTGCCGATGAGATCATCGAGGCGGCCGATGCGATCATGGTCGCGCGCGGCGATCTCGGGGTTGAGATCGGCGATGCCGCACTGCCGGAGGTGCAAAAGCGCCTGATCCACCAGGCGCGGCGCGGCAACCGTGCGGTGATTACGGCGACGCAGATGATGGAGTCGATGATCGAGAACCCGATCCCGACCCGGGCCGAGGTCTTCGATGTCGCCAACGCCGTGCTCGACGGCACCGATGCCGTGATGCTCTCGGCCGAGACGGCCGCCGGGCGCTATCCAGAGCGCGCCGTAGCGGCCATGGATCGGGTCTGCCGCGAGGCCGAAAAGAATCGCACCGTGACCGTATCGCACCATCGCCTCGATGAGTGTTTCGGCCGGGTCGATGAGACGATCGCCATGGCGGCGATGTATGCGGCGAACCACTTCGCCATCAAGGCGCTGATCGTCATGACCGAGTCGGGTTCGACGGCCGCCTGGATGTCGCGGATCAGCTCCGGCTTACCGATCTACGTGCTGACCTCCCATCCGCGTACGCGCGGACGGGTGACGCTCTATCGCGGGGTCTACCCGCTCGAACTCGACCCCGAGCAAGAGGATCTCGGTGCGTTGAAGGGGCGGCTGCTCGAGCGCTTAGCGCGCCAAGGCTTGGTCACCCGCGGTGATTACGTCGTGGTGACGCACGGCGACCAGCTCGGGGCCTCAGGGGGGACGAATGCACTGCGGATCATCTGTGTCGACGATTACCTCAATCACGGCGAATAGGCCCAATACGCCCAACACCGGGTCAACGAATAGGCAAGCAACCGAAGACGCTAGCGAACAGTGAAGGAGGCGAGACTATGGCGATGATGACCCTGCGGCAGCTTCTCGATCACGCCGCGGAACACGGCTACGGCATGCCGGCGTTCAATGCCAATAACATGGAGCAGCTGCACGCCATCATGGAGGCGGCGAAGGAGTGTGACAGCCCGGCGATCGTCCAGGCCTCGGCCGGGGCGCGCAAGTACGCCGGCGTTCCCTTCTATCGCCATCTGATGGAGGCGGCGGTCGAGAGCTATCCGGAGGTGCCGTTGGTCGTCCATCTCGATCACGGCGCGAGTCCAGGGATGTGCATGCGCGCCATTCAGACCGGTTTTAGCTCGGTGATGATGGACGGCTCGCTGCGTGAGGACGGTAAGACCCCGGCCGATTACGACTACAACGTCGAGGTGACCCGGCGCACAGTCGAGATGGCACACGCCGGCGGGGTCTCGGTCGAAGGCGAAATCGGCGTGCTCGGTTCGTTGGAGACCGGTGAAGCGGGCAAGGAGGATGGCGTCGGTGCCGAAGGGAAACTCGATAAAGAGAAGCTGCTGACCGACCCGGAAGAGGCGGCGCAGTTTGTGCGCGATACCCACGTCGACGCCCTTGCTATCGCTTGCGGCACCAGCCACGGCGCCTATAAGTTCACGCGTCCGCCGACCGGCGATATCCTCGCGATCAGCCGCATTAAAGAGATCCACAAGCGGCTGCCGGATACCCACTTGGTCATGCACGGCTCCTCGCAGGTGCCGCAGGAGTGGCTGGAGATCATCAACCAGTTCGGCGGCGAGATCCCCGAGACCTACGGCGTGCCGGTCGAGGAGGTGCAGGAGGGGATTCGCAACGGTGTGCGCAAGGTCAATATCGACACCGATCTGCGCTTGGCCTCAACCGGGGCGATCCGTAAGCACCTAGCGGAGAACCCGGCGAACTTCGACCCGCGGAAGTTCCTGCTGGCCTCGACCGCGGCGATGAAGGCGATCTGTAAGGCGCGCTACGAAGCCTTCGGGTCGGCCGGTATGGCCTCGAAGATCAAGCCGGCGTCGCTGACGGTGATGTATGAGCGTTACGAGGCCGGTGAGCTCGACCCCAAGGTCAGCTGAAGCCGTGAAGCCGTAGCCGCGGCGGCTCTCAGGCGCCGCCGCCGGATGCCGTATGCGCACGCAACCGCTGAACGACAGGCCTGCTGACCGGCGCTCACAAGGCGCCGCGGCGGTCTGTGGCGACCCCGCCGCAGCCGCGCCTGGTCGTTCGGCGGCTCTTAGCCAAGAGGTAAGATATGGCCACCCTGCCGCAATTGCGTGATGACCCCGATCCGGAGGAGATCCACGAATGGCTTGAGGCCCTCGATGCGGTGATCGACCGCGAGGGACCGGAACGGGCCCAGTTTATCTTGGAGCAGCTCGTCGAGCGCGGTCGACGGCGCTTCGGACACCTCCCCTTTAAGGCGACCACCGGCTACATCAACACCATCCCGCGCCATCTTGAAGCGCGTCCGCCGGAGTACTGCGACCACCACCTGGAGTGGCGGATCCGCTCACTGGTGCGCTGGAACGCCATCGCCATGGTCGTCAACGCCAATCGCCAAAGCGAGGGGATCGGTGGCCATATCGCCAGTTTTGCCTCGGCCTGTACCCTCTACGAGGTCGGCTTTAACCACTTTTGGCGGGCTCCGAACGCTGAGCAGGACGGCGATCTGGTCTTCTTCCAAGGCCACTCCGCACCGGGGATCTATGCTCGCGCCTTCCTCGAGGGGCGTCTCTCCGCTGAGCAGCTGCACTACTTCCGCCGCGAGATCGACGGTCAAGGGGTGAGCTCCTACCCCCACCCCTGGTTGATGCCCGATTTTTGGCAGTTCCCCACCGTCTCGATGGGGCTCGGACCGATCCAGGCGGTGCAGCAGGCGCGCATGATGAAGTACCTGCACCATCGGGGGATTCGCGACACCTCGCAGCGGAAGGTCTGGTGCTTTATGGGCGATGGCGAGATGGACGAGCCGGAGTCGATGGGGTCGATCGGTCTGGCCGCCCGCGAACAACTCGATAACCTGATCTTCGTCGTCAACTGCAATTTGCAGCGTCTCGACGGTCCGGTGCGCGGCAACGGCAAGATCATCCAGGAGCTCGAAGGCGAGTTCCGCGGTGCCGGCTGGAATGTCATCAAGGTGGTCTGGGGCTCGCGCTGGGAGCCGCTGCTTGAGATGGACCACAGCGGACTGCTGCAGCAACGCATGGAGGAGTGCGTCGACGGCGAGTATCAGGCCTTTAAGGCGCGCGGCGGCGAGTACACGCGCAAGCACTTCTTCGGCCGTTACCCCGAACTGGAAGAGCTCGTCGCCGGGATGTCCGACTACGACATCTATCGGCTCAACCGCGGCGGCCACGATCCGCACAAGGTCTACGCCGCGTATCACGCCGCCTTCCACCACACCGGGCAGCCGACGGTGATCTTGGCGAAGACGGTCAAAGGCTACGGCATGGGCGAGGCCGGTGAGGGGCAGAACATCACCCACCAGCAGAAGAAGATGGGGGAGAACGCCCTGCGCAAATTCCGCGATCACTACGAGATCCCGATCCCGGATGAGCAACTGAAAGAGACGCCCTTCTATAAGCCGGCCGACGACGCCCCGGAGATGCGCTATCTGCAACAGCGCCGTGAGGCGCTCGGCGGCTACTTGCCGGTGCGCCGAGAGCAGGCACGCCCCCTGAAGGTGCCCGAGCTGGCCGCCTTCGATCCGCTGCTGCAGGAGAGTGGCGAGCGGGAGCTGTCGACGACCATGGCGCTGGTGCGGGCGCTGACCATCTTGACCCGCGATAAGCAGATCGGCGCTCACGTGGTGCCGATCATCCCCGATGAGGCGCGCACCTTCGGTATGGAGGGGCTTTTCCGGCAGCTCGGCATCTACTCGAACGTCGGGCAGCTCTACGAGCCGGAAGATGCCGATCAGCTGATGTACTACAAGGAGGCGCAGACCGGTCAGATCCTCGAAGAGGGGCTGGATGAGGCCGGTGCCATGGCCTCCTGGATCGCCGCTGCGACCGCCTACGCCAACCACGGCGTCAACATGATCCCCTTTTACATCTTCTACTCGATGTTCGGGTTCCAGCGCATCGGGGATCTCGCTTGGGCAGCGGGCGATATCCAAGCCCGCGGCTTCTTAGTCGGCGGGACGGCGGGTCGCACCACGCTCAATGGCGAGGGGCTGCAGCACCAAGATGGGCACAGCCACGTCTACGCGGCGACCATCCCCAACTGCATCGCTTACGATCCGGCCTTCGCCTACGAACTGGCAGTGATCGTGCGCTCCGGTATGCAGCGCATGTTCGCTGAGCAGGAAAACGTCTTCTACTACATCACGGTTTACAACGAAAACGCCCCGCAACCAGCGCTTCCCGAAGGGGTCGAGGAGGGCATCGAGCGTGGGATGTACCTCTTCCAGGGTGCCGCCGCTCACAAAAAACGCCCGCGGGTGCAGTTGCTCGGTTCCGGCTCGATCTTCCGCGAGGTGATGGCCGCCGCCGAGCTGCTGGCGGACGATTTTAAGATCGCAGCCGACGTCTGGAGCTGCACCTCCTTTAACGAGTTGGCCCGCGATGCGATGGCGTGCGCACGCCACAATCGACTCCACCCGGAGGCGGCAGACCGCGTTCCCTATATCGTCGAGTGCCTTGAGGGGCACGCCGGTCCGGTGGTGGCTGCGACCGACTACGTGCGGGCCTATCCGGCGCAGGTGCAGCCCTATATCGATCGCCCCTTCTGGGCGCTCGGTACTGATGGTTTCGGTCGTTCGGATACTCGGCAACGGCTGCGCAGCTTCTTCGAGGTCGATCGCTACCACATCGTCGCGGCGGCGCTCTATGCGCTGGCGAGCGAAGGGCAGATCGAGAAGGCGACGGTCAGTGCGGCCATCGAGCGGTACGAATTGGCGGCGGATGCCCCGAACCCTTGGGAGGTGTGATCGTGGCCATCGAGGAGGTGAAGGTTCCCGATATCGGTGATTTCGACGAGGTCGAGATCATCGAGGTCTTGGTCGCTCCGGGCGATCGGATCGAGCCCGAGCAGTCGCTGATCACCCTAGAGTCGGATAAGGCGAGCATGGAGGTCCCGGCAACACTTGCCGGCGTGGTCCAAGAGATCAAGGTGGCGGTCGGTGATCGGGTTTCAGCCGGTTCGCTGATCCTGACCGTGGAGTCGGAAGCCGGTGCCGGCGGTGATAGTAGCGCCGATAGCGGTGCCGCTGTGGAGAGTCGCAGCACGCCCGCAGCGAGTGCAACGGCCGCCGGCAGCGGGGCTGGTTCAGACACGGCGGCAGATGCCGGCGAGGCAGGAGGCGGGGCGACCGCTGTGCGTTCTGCTGCTGCCAGTGGCCCCGACGACTCCAGTAGTTCCGGCGCTCCTAGCGGCAGCTCCGGCGACGGCGCCGCAGCAGCGGAGGCCGGGGCAGCCGCGTCGGCCTCAACCACAGCCTCAAGTACGGCGCAGGGCGCGGTGGCAATTGATCGCGACGCCCACCGCGCCGCTCACGCCTCTCCGGCGGTGCGTCGCTTCGCCCGCGAGCTCGGGGTCGATCTAGGACAGGTCAGTGGCAGTGGGCGTAAGGGGCGAATCCGCAAAGAGGACGTCAAGGCGCACGTCAAACAGGTGCTGCGCGGTGAGGCGGCAGCGGGTGCCGTACCCGGCGCGGCATCTGGCGCTGCCGGCAGTGGGATTCCGCCGCTGCCGCAGGTCGACTTTAGCCAGTTCGGTGAGACCGAGCAGGTGCCACTGACCCGCATTCAGCGGCTCTCCGGGCCGCACCTACACCGCAGTTGGCTGAATGTGCCGCATGTGACCCAGTTCGACGAGGCCGATGCGACCGAGCTGGAGGCGTTTCGCCACGCCATGAAGGGCGAGGCCGAGCAGCGCGGCGTGAAGCTGACGCCGCTGGCCTTTCTGGTCAAAGCGGCGAGTGCCGCGCTCGCCGAGATGCCGCGCTTTAACGCCAGCTTGGCCGCCGATGGCGAGAACTTGATCCTCAAGAAGTATTGCCACATCGGCGTTGCTGTCGATACCCCGGGCGGGCTGGTGGTGCCGGTGCTGCGCGATGTCGATCGGAAAGGTGTCTGGGAGATCGCCGCCGAACTCGGTACGCTATCGAGCAAGGCGCGCGAAGGGAAGCTCGCACCGGGCGATATGCAGGGCGGCTGCTTTACAATCTCCAGCCTCGGCGGCATCGGTGGGACGGCCTTTACCCCGATCGTCAACGCCCCCGAGGTCGCGATCCTGGGTGTGTCGCGCTCGCAGACCAAGCCGGTGTGGAACGGCCAGGAGTTCGTCCCTAGGTTGATGCTGCCGCTCTCGCTCTCCTACGACCACCGGGTCATCGACGGGGCGATGGCGGCGCGCTTTACGACGTATCTAGCACGACTTATCGGCGATCTTCGCCGTCTGGTGCTCTAGGGTAGCTGAAGCGCGGCGGGGGTCGAGCGCTTTTCCCGGGAACGCCGACGCCCCCGTCGGCAGACGTAAGAAACATGCCGGCGAGGACGCCGGCGCTCCCAGGAGCGAAACGGCGCGACGACGCAATAGACGACGAACAGACGAGGGCAGAGCAGCGATGGCACAGCAGCAGACAGCAGCGGAGCACTCAACCGAGGAGTCAGCGGCAGCGACTTACGATGTGGTCGTGCTCGGTGCTGGGCCGGGCGGCTATTCGGCCGCCTTCCGGGCCGCCGATCTGGGGCTGAAAGTGGCGCTGGTGGAGCAGCACCCAGTGCTCGGCGGCGTCTGTTTGAATGTCGGCTGCATCCCCTCGAAGGCGCTACTGCACGCCGTCAAGGTCATCGACGAAGCGGAGCAGATGGCTGCCCACGGGATCGCCTTTGGGAAGCCGAAGATCGACCTTGAACGGCTCAATGGCTGGAAGCGGGGGGTGATCAAACAGCTGACGACCGGTCTGGCCGGCTTGGCTAAGCAGCGAAAGGTGGAGATCGTGCGCGGTGTCGGGCGACTTACGGGGTCGCACCAGCTGCACGTTGAGACGGAGCAGGGCACCCGTGCCGTCGCATTTCGCCACTGCATCTTGGCGACCGGTTCGCGCCCGCTGATCCCGCCGGCCTTAGCCAGCGAAGATGCCCGAGTGATGGATTCGACCGGGGCGCTGCGCCTCGAAGAGATCCCGGGGCACCTGTTGATCGTCGGCGGCGGCATCATCGGCCTGGAGATGGCTGCGGTCTACAGCGGCCTGGGTGCCAAGGTCACTGTGGTCGAGCTATCCGATCGCCTGATGCCGGGGGCCGACCGCGATCTGGTCAAGGTCTTGAGTAAGCGCTTAGAGCAGCGCTGCGAGGCGATCCATCTCGAGACCGAAGTTACAGCCATCCAGAGCAATAAGAAATCGCTGACGGTCAGCTTGCAGGGTGCTAAAGCCCCCGAGAGCGTGCGTTGCGACCGGGTCTTGGTGGCGGTCGGACGTCGGCCCAATAGCGAGGAGATCGGTTTGGAGGCGGCCGGGATCGAGGTGCAGACCGACGGCACGGTCGCGGTCGACGAACAGATGCGCACCGCCGTGCTGCATATTCACGCGATCGGTGATCTGGTCGGTCAGCCGATGTTGGCGCACAAAGCGGTCCACGAGGGTAAGATCGCCGCTGAAGTGATCGCCGGCGAGCGCAGCGCCTGGGATGCTCGCGGGATTCCTTCAGTCGCCTACACCGATCCCGAGGTGGCGTGGATCGGGGTGACCGAGGAAGAGGCAAGGGCCGCTGGGACGGCCTATGAGAAGGGGATGTTCCCGTGGGCGGCCAACGGTCGTGCCCTCTCGCTTGAGGCCGCCGATGGCCTCTCGAAGCTGCTCTTCGATGCCGAGAGTGGCCGCCTCATCGGCGGCGGGATCGTCGGCCCTGGGGCCGGCGACTTGATCGCCGAGGTCGCCTTGGCCCTCGAGATGGGCGCCGATGCGCACGATATCGGGCTCACCGTCCACCCCCATCCGACCCTCTCCGAGACCGTGGCGATGGCCGCCGAGGCGGTCGCCGGTACCTTGACCGATCTGCCGCCGAAAAAGCGCCGTAGTTAGCCCGATACGACCGCGACTCGCCCGTTGGTGGCGCTTTCGTGCTAATCTCCGGGAAGGGAGAGGCAGATGGCCGTCGAGGCGAGGGGGCTACCCTGATGATCGTCCGTAGAGTGATCCTGGCTACTGTGGGGGCGGGAGTCCTGCTCTTCGGCGCAGCGCCGGGGGTTGGGGGTTCGGCCGACGGGTTCGAGGCGTTCCAGCAGCAGCGCCAGGAGGCCTTTGCCGCCTATCAGCGCGACTTTCAAGAGGCCTTTGAGGCCTTTCAGGAGACCTTCGCCGAAGAGTTAGCGGCGTACCGCGAGGAGCTGCGCGGGCGCTGGCATGAGACACTGGTCAGTGACCGCCATCGCTGGGTTGAGTACAGTGAAGCCCGGGATGCCCGGACGATTGTCGATTATCAAGCCAACCGCATCACCGTAGAGGTGCCAGAGGAAGAGGGCACCCGGGGGCTGTTGCGGCGCCTTGATGCCCTGATGATGCGCTCGCTCGATGAGGCCTATGCGCGCGATGAAGTAACCCGGCGCACCGCAGAGCGCGTGGGGATCGAGCTGGAGCACCCGGAGCGGGCCGGTGAGCGGCGGGTGTTGAGCGAGATCACTCCGGACGACCTCGAAGCGATGATGGCGCATGCGCAGCTTGAGCGGCGGACCGAGCCGCGCGATCGGGCGCAACGTCCGGTGCTGAGTCTATCGGTGCCGATGCCCGAGGCGCGCCCGAGTATCAAGGCGCGCGAGTATCAGGCCGACGTGCAGCGTGAGGCGCGGCGCTACGACGTCGACGAGGCCCTGATCCTCGCCATTATGCACAGCGAGAGCAGCTTTAACCCGATGGCGCGCTCGCATATCCCAGCCTACGGTTTAATGCAGATTGTCCCTGAGACCGCTGGTATCGATGTGGCGCAGCGGGTCTACGGCGAACCGCGTCTGCTCTCGCCTGAGTATTTGTACAACCCGCGCAATAATATTCGGTCTGGTACGGTTTACCTCGATATTTTGCAGTCGAACTATCTGGCCGCCATAGAGGACCCAGAGAGCCGTATGTACGCGGTGATCGCCGCCTACAATACGGGCGCCGGTAATGTCGCGCGTGCCTTTGTTGGGCGAAGAGATGTCGCCGCCGCTGTGGCGGTGATCAACGGCATGACACCAGAGCAGGTCTATGCGCGTCTGCGGCGTGATTTGCCTTACTCCGAGACGCGCGATTACTTGGTGAAGGTGGCGAGTCGAACTGAGGCGTATCGCGATTTTTACTGAACAGGCGGGAGGTGCGGTCGGTCGCGTGCCGTCCTGATCGATCAAGGACGCGCAGCTTGAGACCGACGGCAGACTGCGGTGCGTAGTTGATAGGATGGAGACAGGAGCGGTGGTGATGGTGAATACAACAGTGGTGCGGTCTTTGAGCGTGGCGCTGCTTACGGCGACACTGGTGGTGGGCTGCGGTTGGTTTACGCGCGATGACCCCGAGCTTACGGAGGAGGAGCGCATCTCCATGCTGCCGCAGTGGGTGGCCGAACCGCGAGTAGAGAATGGTCTGGCGGCGACCGGGTGTGTGGCTTCTGCTGATAGCTTCAGTCGTGACCAAAGCCGCGCCGATTTGAGCGCGCGGCAGCAGTTGGCCGCGATCATGGGCATCCAGATCCAGTCGATGGCTGAGCAGTATGAGCGGACCACGGAGACCGCCGATGGGTTAACCATCGGGGCGCACTTTGAAGAAGTGACGCGCGGGCTCATCGATGAAGAGTTGCGCGGTTCGCGCCGGGTTCGGAGCGATTACGTCGAGATGCCCAACGGCCGGCTGGAGTTCTGCTCAATGGTCGCCATCGGCCAAGAGGGTGTCGCTGAGCTCCTTGAACGGGTCGCGGCGGCGGCTGGAGCCGATGCAGGTGTCTTCACGCAGGCGGAGTTGCGCGAGCAGTTTATGAGCCAGGAGGCCTTTAACCGGATGGATCGGCAGCTGTCGCGGTGAGCGTGCGGGTCCTTTCGCGGAGGTGCCTGATGACCCCACTGGTGGCAACGATGGGGCTCGTGGTTCGGTTCGGTTAGAATGGGTCGCCGTGCGGCGACCACTCAGCGAGAGGGAGGCCTCTGCCTATGGAGTTGCTTAGCCCCGCAGGCAATCTGACGGCTCTGCGGGCCGCTGTCGATAACGGCGCAGATACGGTCTATATCGGGTTCCGCGACGCGACCAATGCGCGCCACTTTCCGGGGTTGAACTTTACCCCGCAGCAGGCGGCTAAGGGTGTTGAGTACGCGCACGCGCGTGGTGCTCGGGTGGCGGTGGCGATCAACTCCTATGTGCAGGCAGGGGGGTGGGCGCAGTGGCGCGAGGCGGTCGATGGGGCCGCGCGCATCGGCGCCGACGCCGTGATTCTCGCCGATCTGGGGCTGCTGGACTACGCCGCTCAGCATCACCCGGAGTTGGCGCGCCACCTGTCGGTGCAGGCCTCGGCGACCACCCCCGAGGCGCTGAACTTCTATCAGCGGCGCTACGGCGTGACCCGTGCGGTCTTACCGCGCGTGCTCTCGATCCAGCAGGTAGCGGCATTGGCCGAGGAGACCGACGTCGAGTTGGAGGTCTTCGGCTTCGGTTCGCTCTGCGTGATGGCCGAAGGACGGTGTCTGCTCTCTTCGTATGCCACCGGCGAGTCGCCGAACACGGTCGGTGCCTGTTCCCCGGCGTGGGCGGTGCAGTGGCAGGAGACGGAGCGCGGTCGTGAGGTGCATTTGGGCGGGATCTTGATCGATCGCTTTGCGCCCGAGGAGCCGGCCGGCTATCCGACGATCTGTAAGGGGCGCTATGAGGTCGAAGGGCGCATTGAACACGCCTTCGAGTCGCCGACCAGCTTAGAGACCGCCGAGTTGTTGCCGCAGCTGCAGCGCGCCGGGGTGCAGGCGATCAAGATCGAAGGGCGGCAACGCAGTCCGGCCTACGTCGGGACGGTAACTCGCATCTGGCGGCAGTTGCTTGACGACTTGACTGCGGCCGGCGACGAGGCCGGGGCGCACCGGCCCGATCCGGCGCGTATTGCCGAGTTGCGCGAATTTTGCGAAGGAAGCACGACGACGCTCGGTCCGTATGAACGCAAGTGGCAGTAAGTAGTCGAGCTTCGCGGAGGGATGGATGAAGATCAGTATCGGTCCGATCCAGTACTACTGGTCTAAGACGCAAGTCGAGCAGTTTTACGTCTCGCTACGCAACCAAGTCGATACCTTCTATCTCGGCGAGACGGTCTGTGGCCGCCGCCGCGAGATGACCGCCTCCGACTGGATCGGATTGGGCAAGGAGTTGGCCGCCGAGGGGCACGAGGTCGTGCTTTCGACGCTCTGCTTGGTCGAGGCGCGTTCAGAGGCCGCTCAGGTTCGGCGGCTGTGCGAAAATGGCGAGCTGCGGGTCGAGGCTAACGACTTCACTGCCATCAGCTTTCTGGAAGCCGCGGATCTGCCCTTCGTCGCCGGGCCGACGCTCAATGTCTACAGCGGCTCGACACTGCGCACGCTGCAGGGGTTGGGCGCGGTTCGCTGGGTGCCTCCGGTTGAGCTGCCAGGGCGTGCCTTGGCAGAGCTCTTGGGCGAGTACGCCGAGCTGGGCGATGCCCCCGCAATCGAGACCGAGGTCTTCGCCTACGGCCGGTTGCCGCTCGCCTTCTCGGCGCGCTGCTTTACCGCCCGCCACTACCAGCGCCCGAAAGACGATTGCGAATTTGTCTGCCGTCACCACCCCGAGGGGCTGGAGGTAACGACGCGCGCCGGGCAGCACTTTCTGACCATCAACGGTATTCAGGCGCAGTCCTTCGGCTGCGTCAACCTGCTCTCGGCGCTGCCCGAGATGCAGCAAATGGGTGTTGGCCGAGTTCGCCTATCGCCGCGCCCGGAGGGCATGTCAGAGGTGGTTGCGGCGTTTCGTGCAGCGATCCGGGGCGAGCCGTCTGTTGCCCTGACCGAGCCGGCTCCGGAACGACAGTGCGATGGGTACTGGTGGGGTGGTGCTGGCTGTGCGCACTACGCCAAGACGCCCGCGGCGCCGTTGGCGGCGCTACAGGGTGAAGAGGACGCACTGCGCCCGATCGTACACGAAGAGTGACCCCCCCCATGAGACAGACATGAGACAGATAGAGTAAGCCATGGTGTTATCGATTGAGCGGGCCTTGCCGCTGCTGCTGTTGCCGCTGCGTTGGGCGCCAGCGCCGCTGACCGCGACCGTCTTACCGGTTATGCTCCACAACGTACTCGCCGACGCCCTCGAAGATGGTGAGCTTGAGATCCTTGAGGGGCGCATCCTCGGGATCGAAGTCACCGATGCGGGGTTGCGCTACGGCTTCTCGCTCGTCGAGCAGCGGCTTGTGACGAAAGATGCGGCACTAGCCGATGTCTCGATCCGCGGCGATGCGGCGGCCTTTTTGGCACTGGCCGGGGGGGCGGCCGATCCCGATATGCTCTTCTTCCGCCGCCGCCTCTGTGTTGAGGGCGATGTCGCGCTGGGGCTGTCGATCAAGAATCTCTTGGAGAGCTACGAGCCGCGACAGCACCTGCCGGCGCCGCTGCGCCACGCCCTTGAGGCGATGGCCGCGCGGGTTAAGGTCTCTTGAGCGGTATGCCGATGTCGGTTTCTGCAGCGGGCACAGGCTCCGGAGACGCGGACGATGCGGCGAGACCGCCACCGGAAGAGGAGAGGCCGCCCGGAGAGCAGGGAGAGCGGAGAGAAGAAGAGAGCCTCTTGCTTCACTGGGTCGCGCGCGGCGACGGACCACCGGTGGTGCTGCTGCACGGCCTCTACGGCAGCGGCGGCAATCTCAACCGGGTGACCCGCCACTTATCTCGCCGCTACCGTGTACTCGTCCCCGATCTGCGCAACCACGGGCGCTCGCCGCACCATCCGCGCATGGACTACCCAGCCATGGCGGGCGATGTGGTGGCGCTGCTCGCTGCGGCTGGTATCGAGCAAGCGGCTGTCGTCGGCCACTCCATGGGCGGCAAGGTGGCGATGACGCTGGCATTGCAGCAGCCGCAACGGGTCGCCGCGCTGGTCGTCGGCGACATCGCCCCAGTTGCCTATGAACACAGCCACGGCCGACTGCTGGCGGCGCTACAGGAGGTGGCGGTGGCGACGGCGCCGAGCCGCCAGGCGGTCGATGCGGCGCTGGCGGAGAGGATCGCTGATGCGCAGGTGCGGCAGTTTTTGCTGACGAACCTGGTGCCGCGCTCCGGTGCCGATGGTGGCTATACTTGGCGGATTCCGCTAGCCACGTTGGCCGCTGCGGTGCCCGAGATCGAGAGCTTCCCGGCGTGCAGCGGCAGTTACCCTGGGCCGACGCTCTTTCTCTACGGCGATCGCTCGGACTACTTTGTCCCGCAGCGCGACGAGCCGGCGGTGTGCCGCCTCTTTCCGCGTGCGCAGCAGCACGCCTTGGCGGGGGCCGGCCACTGGCTCCACGCCGAGCAGCCGCAAGCCTTTAACGCCGCGCTGAGCGACTTTCTCCAGCGCCACTGGTAAGGCGCAATCGCCGTGATCGCCGTGATCGCCGTGATCGCCGTGCGTGCCCGTGCCTTCTCGCGCGTGATCGCCGTGATCTTCGAAAATTGAACGACTTAACGACTTAGGGTTGAGGATAGCACCCAATGAGTGATGATCTGAAAGAGGCCGCCCTCGACTACCACCGGCGTCCCAAGCCGGGGAAGATCGAGGTCGTAGCGAGCAAACCGTTGGCCAACCAACGCGATTTGGCGCTCGCCTACTCGCCCGGCGTGGCCGCTGCCTGCGAGGCGATCGTCCACGACCCACAAGCTGCCGCCGAGATGACTGCTCGCGGCAATCTGGTGGCGGTGATCACCAACGGCTCAGCGGTGCTCGGTCTGGGTGACATCGGTCCGCTGGCGGCCAAGCCGGTGATGGAAGGCAAAGGCGTACTCTTTAAGAAGTTCGCCGGCATCGACGTCTTCGATATCGAGATCAACGAGCCCGATCCGCAGCGTTTCGTCGATATCGTCGCCGCCCTAGAGCCGACCTTCGGCGGCATCAACCTCGAAGACATCAAGGCCCCGGAGTGTTTCGAGATCGAAGAGACGCTGCGCCGGCGCATGAGCATTCCGGTCTTCCACGACGATCAGCACGGCACTGCCATCATCACCGCAGCGGCGATACGCAACGCCTTGCGCATCGTCGATAAACGGCTCGATCAGGTCAAACTGGTCTGCTCCGGTGCGGGAGCGGCGGCGATCGCCTGTCTCGATCTGCTCGTGGCGATGGGGCTGGAGCGCGAGAACGTCACCGTGGCCGATATCCAGGGCGTCGTCTACAAGGGGCGCAAGGAGAATATGGACCCGCGTAAGGAGGTCTATGCGCGCGAGACGGCGGCGCGGACGCTGCGCGAGGTGATCGACGGGGCCGATATCTTCTTAGGGCTGTCGGCCCCCGGGGTGCTGTCGAAAGAGATGGTGGCGCAGATGGCCGAGCGCCCGATCATCATGGCGTTGGCCAATCCGGTACCGGAGATCCATCCCGACGATGTCCGTGAAGTCTGCCCCGATGCCATTATCGCCACCGGTCGTTCCGACTACCCCAATCAGGTCAATAACGTCCTCTGTTTTCCCTTTATCTTTCGCGGTGCCCTTGATGTCGGCGCAGCGGCGATCAACGAGCCGATGAAGCTGGCTGCCGTCGATGCGATCGCCGGTTTGGCCACCGAGGAGTCCTCCGAGGTGGTGGTCGCGGCCTACGGCGGCAAGTCTTTGAGCTTTGGTCCGGACTATCTGATCCCTAAGCCGTTCGATCCGCGGCTGATTACCCGGATTGCCCCTGCGGTGGCTGAGGCGGCGATGCGCAGCGGGGTGGCGAGTCGCCCGTTGACCGATGTCGACGCCTACCGTCTGCAACTGCAGCAGCACGTCTTCCAGTCCGGCTTGGTCATGAAGCCGATCTTCGAGCGCGCGCGCGCGCGGCCGATGCGGGTCGTCTACACCGACGGTGAGGAGGAGCGGATCCTGCGAGCGGTGCAGTTGGTCGTCGATGAGGGGCTGGTGCGTCCGATCGTGGTGGGGCGGCGCAGCGTTGTCGAGCGGCGCTTGCGCAAGCTGGGGCTGCGCGTCCATCCCGACGAAGACTTTGAGTTGGTCGACCCGCAAGACGATCCGCGCTATCGGCAGTATTGGCAGGTCTACCACGGGCTGATGGCGCGCAGCGGGGTCTCGCCGGCGGCGGCGCGGACGATGGTGCGCACGCGCACGACCGTAATCGGCGCCCTGATGGTCCACCTCGGCGATGCCGACGCCCTAGTCGGCGGCATCGAGGGGCGCTTCCATCGGCAACTGCAGCACGTCGATAACGTCATCGGGCGCCGGCGCGGGGTGCGCAACTTGGCGGCGATGAGCGTCCTGATCATGCCGCGCGGCACCTTCTTCCTCTGCGATACCTACGTCAACTACGACCCGAGCCCGCACGAGGTCGCGGAGATGACGCTGCTCGCAGCCGATGGTGTGCGCCGCTTCGGCATCACACCCAAGGTCGCGCTGCTGTCGCACTCCAACTTCGGCACCTCGGGGGAGGCCTCGGCGGCGAAGATGCGCCAGGCCCTGCCGCTGATCCAGGATCGCGATCCAAGCCTTGAGGTGGAGGGCGAGATGCACGGCGATGCGGCGATCTCCGAGGAGGTGCGGCGGCGCATCTTCCCCGATGCCCAGCTCAGTGGCCAGGCCAACCTGTTGATCATGCCCGGGCTGGATGCAGCGAATATCGCCTTCAATCTCCTCAAGGGGACGTCTGAGAGCGTCTCTGTAGGGCCGATTTTGCTCGGCACTGCGCGCCCGGCGCACATCTTGACGCCGTCGGCGACGGTCCGCGCCATCGTCAACCTCTCGGCCCTTGCGGTGGTCGAGGCGCAGATGGCCGAGCCGCAGACAGTTGAGCCGGAGGCTGACGCCGCGGCGGGGAGGGGCGACTCGGCTGGCTAGCTGGACCCGGCAGGCCCGGCTGGCTAAGGTCAGCCAGGCCGTTCACCGCCAGGCTCTCGGTCAGCTCGGTCAGATCTCAAGAGGGTGACGTAGCGGCGGCTGCAGCGTTGCTCAGGGCGACGAACTCGGCCACGCTGACGGTCTCGGCGCGGCGTCCCGGGTCGATGCCGGTCGCCTCCCAAAGCGGTCCTTCGGTCGCTTCGGGGAGGAGGCTGCGCAGACTGTTGCGCAGGGTCTTGCGCCGCCCGGCGAAGGCCGCGGCAACGATGCGCTCGAAGAGTGGTTCATCGGCCGCCGGGTGGGGCAGCGGCCGGTGCGGGGTGAGGCGCACGAAGCTCGACATCACCTTCGGCACCGGGAAGAAGGCCCCGGCCGGTACATTGAAACAGCGTGTGACCGCGCAACGATACTGCACCATAACCGACAGGCGGCCGCGCGTCTTGCCCCCCGGGGGGGCGACCATGCGGTCGACGACCTCGCGCTGCAGCAGCAGGTGCAGATCGGCAATCAGCTCACAGTTAGCGAGCAGGTGGAAGAGGATCGGGGTCGAGACGTTATACGGCAGGTTGCCGACCACCCGCAGTCGCTCCCCTGCCGGCGGCTGCAGGCTGGCTAGATCGAGCGTTAGGGCGTCGCCCTCGATCAGCCGCAGCGTCGGCGCGAAGCGCTCTGCCAACGCCGCGGCCAAGTCCCGGTCGATCTCGACGGCGTAGAGGGTGGCCACCCGTTCAAGCAGCGGCGCCGTCAAGGCGCCCTCGCCTGGCCCGATCTCGAGCAGGGTCTGATCGGACCGGGGGGCGATGGCGGTGATCATCCGCTCGATCACCGCCGCATCGTGGAGGAAGTTCTGCCCGAAGCGCCGCCGCGGGTGGTGCGTTCTCAAGTCGGCAACTCCAGCCGAGCCCGCGCCTGAGCAACTTGATGGCGCACTTGTGCCGGGGCGGTGCCGCCGATGTGATCGCGGGCGGCGACCGAGCCCTCCAGTGTTAAGACCGCGTAGACATCGTCGCCGATGGCGGTCGAGAAGCGCTGCAACTCCTCAAGCTCCAGGTCGGCCAGATCGCGCTCGCTCGCCGCGGCGTGGCGCACCGCTTGACCGACGATGGCGTGAGCATCGCGGAAGGCGACCCCCTGGCGAACCAAATAATCGGCCAGATCGGTCGCGGTGGCAAAGCCGGCGCGTGCCGCCTCGCGACAGCGCTCCCGCTTAACCGCCATCGCCGGGACCATATCGGCGAAGGCCGTCAACGCATCGCGCGTGGTATCGACCAGATCGAAAAGCGGCTCTTTATCCTCTTGATTGTCGCGGTTGTAGGCCAGTGGCTGCCCCTTCATCAGGGTGATGAGCTGAACCAAGCTGCCCTGCACCCGCGCCGCCTTACCACGGACCAACTCCGCGACGTCGGGGTTTTTCTTCTGCGGCATGATCGAGGAGCCGGTGCAGAAGCGATCTGGCAGATCGATAAAGTCGAACTGCTGCGAGGCCCAGAGAATCAGCTCCTCAGCCATGCGCGAAAGGTGCATCATCAAGGTGCTCGCCGCCGCAGCAAGCTCGATGGCGAAGTCGCGGTCACTGACCGAATCGAGCGAGTTGCGCGTCGGCGCGGTGAAGCCGAGCGCCTGCGCCGTCGCCTCGCGATCGATAGGGAACGAGGTGCCGGCGAGGGCGGCCGCGCCGAGGGGGCAGAAGTTCAACCGGGTGCGGCAGTCGCTCAGGCGGCCGGCGTCGCGTTCCAGCATCTCGTACCACGCCAACAGGTGGTGGCCCATGGTGACGGGCTGGGCGACCTGTAGATGGGTAAAGCCCGGCATGATGGTCTCGGCCTCGCGCTCGGCGAGATCGAGCAGGCCACGCTGAAAGCGCCGCAGCTCGGCGGTGATATCGTCGATCGCCGCGCGCAGAAAGAGCCGGATGTCGGTCGCGATCTGATCGTTGCGTGAGCGCGCGGTGTGGAGCTTTTTGCCGGCCTCGCCGATGCGCTCGGTGAGCCGCTGCTCGATGTTCATGTGGACATCTTCGAGCTGCGGCGACCATGGGAATGTGCCGTTTACGACCTCTTCGCGGATCTCGGCCAGGCCGGTGACGATGGCGTCGCGCTCGTGCGCGCTGAGCACACCACACTCGGCGAGCATGCGGGCGTGCGCGAGGGAGCCCTCAATGTCGTAGAGGGCTAGGCGGGCGTCGAAATCGACCGAGGCGCTAAAGCGCTCGACGAAGGCGTCAGTCGGCTCGCTGAAGCGACCGGTCCAGAGTTGTTGTCCTTTGGGTGTGGCAGATTGGCTCATAAAGTCAGTGCTCGATCTTTCGCAACGGTGTTCGCAACGGTTGGCAGCCTGCGCTGCAGGGGTTCAGAGTGCGAGAGTTTCGAGGCAAGGCGCCTCGGTTGCAAGCCTTGAAAGTGCTTCACGGATCGCCTTGCGGAGTGCACGCCCTCTGCCGTGGGGGAGAGTCACTACGGCGCGGCATTGGTCCGCGTCCGTGCGCCGCTCTTGCAACGGGACCGGGTTTGCGCCGACACTTTGCGTCTGACTCACAAGCCACTGGATGGATCGGAGCCACAATGGCAACAAAACCCCTGCGTATTGCAACCCGTCGTTCTCAACTGGCGCTCTGGCAAGCCGAGCACATAGCTGCCGCACTGCGCGAGCTGCACCCCGGCCTGGAGGTCGAGCTGGTGCCGATGTCGACCCGCGGCGATGAGATCCTTGATCAGCCGCTGGCGCGCATTGGCGGTAAGGGGCTCTTTATGAAGGAGCTTGAAGACGGCATGCTGCGCGGCGATGCCGATCTCGCCGTGCACTCGATGAAGGATATCCCATGGCGCCTCCCCAGCGGCTTTACCCTCGCTGCGGTCTCGGAGCGCGCCGATCCGCGTGATGCTTTCGTCTCCAACAACTACAGCGCCTTAGCGGAGCTGCCCGAGGGGGCCCGGGTGGGCACGGCGAGCCTGCGTCGGCAGTGCCAGATCAAGGATCGTCGCCCCGATCTGCACGTCGAAGTGTTGCGCGGCAACGTCCAGACGCGCCTCGGTAAGCTCGACGACGGCATCTACGATGCCATCATCCTCGCCGCTTCCGGGCTCGATCGCCTGGAGCTGAGTGCCCGCATCGCCGCCCGCTTGACGCCCGAGGAGAGTCTGCCGGCCGTCGGCCAAGGGGCCTTGGGTATCGAGTGTCGCAGCGACGATGAGCGCGTTGTCGAGCTGGTCCGCGGGCTTGAGGATCCGCAGACGCGGATCTGCATCGATGCCGAACGCGCGATGAATGCGCGTCTGGAGGGCAGCTGTCAGGTGCCGATCGGTGGGTACGCCGAATTGACCGGCGATGCCTTGTTGCTGCGCGGTTTGGTCGGAGCGCCCGACGGCAGCCAGGTCATTCGCGGCGAGATTCGCGGGGCGGCGGCTGAGGCCGCTCAGTTGGGCACCCAGCTCGGTGATGACCTGCTGAGTCGTGGGGCCGATCGGATTCTGCGGCAGTTGGCCGAGGAGCAATGAACAGAGGCTCTTTGGAGGGGGTCGGGGTCGTCGTGACGCGGCCCGCTCAGCAGGCTGCGGCGCTGATCGGTGCCCTGGAGCGTGAGGGGGCCGCGGTGCTCCCTTTCCCCGCTCTCGAGATCGTCGCTGGGCCTGAGGATGAGGCGATGCAGCGAGCGGCCGCAGCGGCGGCGCAGGCCGACTGGCTGATCTTCGTCAGTCCCAATGCGGTCGCCCACGGCCTGCCGCGCGTCCGCGCAGCGGGCGGGCCGGCCCCGCAGGCGCGTATCGCTACCGTTGGCCAGGGGACGGCGCAGGCGCTTCGCCGCAGCGGGGTTGGCGAGGTATACTACCCCACCGGCGGGGCGACCAGCGAAGATTTGCTCCGTGAGACGCCGCTTGGCTGCATGGAGCAGACCCGCGGAGCCCGGGTAGTGATTGTGCGGGGGCGTGGCGGTCGCCAGCATCTTGCCGATACACTGCGCAGACAAGGGGCCGAGGTCGAGTTTTTGGAAGTCTATCGGCGCAACTGTCCTGCTACCGAGCCGCGACCGCTGCTTGAGGCCGCTGCGGCGGGGCAGATCCAGGTCGCCCTGATCACCAGTGGCGAAGTGTTGGAGAATTTCCTTAAACTGATCGGCGAACGCGGTCGAGAGTGGTTTAGGCGAGCCAGTGCCGTAGTCATCGGTGAGCGCGTAGCTGCTTTGGCCGCGCCGCACGTAGGCCACGTCGAGGTGACTGCGACTGCAGCCGAAGACGAGCTGATCGCGGCTGCAGCAAGGGCGGCCGCGGCCGTTAAAGAGATCCAGGAGTAGCGACTAATGAACGATGCGAACCGCCCGCAGCATTCGAGCGGTCATCCTGAACATCAGGATCCGCGCTACGCCGGCCATCCATCCAACCCGCAGCACTCCAGTTCGCCGGGCGGCGCGGACGCGGGTAACGCGCCTGGGCAGGCGGCAGCAGCCGGTGCTGCCCAAGCGGGGGTGCAGCCGGGAAGCGGTAGTGCCCAGGGCGGTACCGGTCCAGAAAACACCCCAGAAAACACCCCAGAAACCACCCCAGCCCCGGCGGCCGACGCAGCGCAGACGGCCCCGGCGGGGAGTTCCGGCAGCGCTTCGGGGAGCGCCGGGGCGGCTGCGAGCAGTGCTGCTACGGGGAGTGCTGCTACGGGGGGGAGTGGCAGCGGGAGTAGTGGCAGCGGCGGTTCGGGCGGCGGATCGAGCCGCGGCGGCCCCCGGCAACAACCGCAGCCACGCAGCCGAGCCAATCTGTGGCTTTTCAATCTGCTGCTCGCCGGCGCGGTAGGTGGCATGGGTTGGTACGCCTACAACGAGTTCTACCTCGACGAGTTCGCCGACCTGCAGGAGCGCGTTGCGGCCCTCGATACCGAGACCTTGGCCGAAGAGCTGGCCGCGCAGCAAGAAGAGGTGCTCAGCGAGTGGCAAGAGCGCGCTGCAGCGGTGGAAGAGAAACTGGAGCGGAGCGAGGCGCAGGCTGAGCAGGTCAGCGAGCTGGCCGAGAAGATCGCAGCGCTGGAGGCCTCACTGGCCGATGTCGATGCGCTCGATGAGATCCGTGCTCTGCGTGATGAGTTCGATACCGAGATGCTGGGGCGGATCGAGGAGGCGCTGGCCGAGATCGAGAAACTTGAGGATCTGGAGGGGATCGACAGTCGAGTGGCTACACTCGAGACGCAGCTCGCCGACCTTGAGGAACAGTTGGCGAACTTGGAGATGCCCGAAGGGGGCGTCGATGAGGGAATGTTCGAAGAGCGTTTTGCCGAACTCGAAGCGCGCATTGAGGCCCTTGGCGAACTCGACGATATGGGCGACGATGCAGCGGCGCGTTTCGCCGAACTCGAGGAGAGGCTTGCTGCTTTCGGTGACCTAGAGGGGCAGGTTGCCGAGTTGCAGGCACTCGATGAGCGAGTGACCGAGCTGGCCGAGCGGGTGGACGACAGTACAGCTCTCGAGGAGCGGCTTGATGAAAAGCTCGAGGCACGCATGGGCGAGTTCGAGGAGACGCTGCGGGGGCGTGTGGCCGAACTCGAAGAACAGTTGCAGGGGCGCATCGCTGAGCTGACCGAGCAGATCGGACGACTCGATACCTTGAGCCCAGAGGATGCCGAGGGCTGGATTCGCGCCGAGGCGCGGCACTTGACGCAGATCGCTCAACAACGCCTGCGCTACCACCAGGATAAGAAAGGGGCGCTGGATGCCTTAACGCGCGCCGATGCGCTCTTCACTGAGCTCGGCGGCGCTGCGGTCGAGCAGCGCGAGGCGCTTGCTGCCGCCCTTGATGAGTTGATCGCTTATTCACCGCCCGATCTAGGGCCTCTGCGCGAGCGTCTGCTGCAGCAGATTGAGCGGGTTGATGGGCTTGCGGTGCGTGGCAAGCTAGAGCGGCAGCTGGGCGAGGAGATGCCGCAGATCGACGATGAAGGACAGCGGGGCTACGAGCGGGCGTGGCTGCGCATGCGCGAGGGGCTCGGTTCCCTGATCCAGGTCCACCGCGAGGACGACTTCGAGCCGTTCATTCCCGCCGAGCAGCGCTACTTCATTCGTGAGAATTTGCGTATGCAGCTGGAGAGTGCACTGTACGCACTTGGGCGCGCCGATGAAGGGATGTTCCGACACAGCATCGAGCGGGCGGAGGCTTGGCTCGAACGTTACTTCGATGGTGGCGATAGCGACGTTGCCGAGACCCTGCAGGAGCTGCGGGACATGGTGGACGAGCCGATCAAGCGCGATCCGCCGGATATCGAACCACTCCTTGAGCCAGTGAAGTCGTTCTGATCATGCGCCGTCTATTCATCTATCTACTGATCCTGGCCGCCGCCGTCGTTGCGGCGCTCTTTTTCAACCAACATCACGGGGAGGTGCGAATCCTCCTCGATGATCGGGTGGTCGTAGTCAACCTGCTGTTAACGGTGCTGCTGCTCGTTTTTTCGGTTCTGTTGCTCTACTTCATCGTCTCTGCGACGGCCCGTATGCTCGCGGTGCCGACGCGGTTGCGGGATTGGCAGGGGCGACGACGGCAGGAGAGTGCACGATGTGAGCTGACCGGCGGCCTGCTGCGTTTCGCCGAAGGCGATTTTGACGGTGCCGAGCAGCAGCTGATCCGCAGCGCTCGACGCAGTGACGCGCCTTTGGTCAACTACTTGACCGCCGCCATCGCTGCACAACGGCGCGGCGATCAGGAGGCGCGAGATGAGTACCTGAATGCGGCTGAACGCAGTGGTCTGGGGACGCCGACGGCGGTTCAGCTCCTGCAGGCGCAGCTGCAGATAGAGAGCGGTCAGTGGGAGGAGGCTCAAGCCACCGTAGCTTCGATATTGGAGTTTAACCCGAAGCAGGGGCGCGCTCTTGATCTTATGGTCCAGTGCTGCCGCATGCTGAGCGACTGGGAACGTCTTGAGCCGTTGCTGGGGCGTGTCGAGCGCTACGCCTCGCTGCCGAAGGAGGAGTTGCGGGAGGTACAGGCCTGGATTGCCCGAGAGCGTTTGGCGAACTCGGCGATCGTCGGCCGCGAGGCCCTGGATCGCAACTGGCATGAGCTTAGCCGTGCGGCGCGTCGCGAGCCGGGTGTAATCGGTGCGTATGCCGAGGGCTTAGCCCGCAACGGCGATGTACAGGCCGCCGAGGAGCTGATTCGCAAACAACTACAAAAGGTCTGGGATGACCATTTGTTGAAGCTCTATGCACGTCTGCCTGGGAGCGGCCGGGTCGCTGAGCGTCTGGCGCAGGTCGAGGCGTGGTTGGAGACTCGCTATGACGATGCCCAACTGCTCTATGTGGCCGGAGCTTTGGCCTTGCGCGCGGGCCAGCTCGATAAGGCACGTGAGCACCTGACGAAGGCCGCCGAGCGTGCCGCCGATCCGCAGCATCTGCGGGCGCTGGCGATGGTACAGGAGCAGTCCGGGCAACTCGATGCGGCACGGGCGACCTACCGTGAGGCGATGGATTTGCTCCATACCGAAGACCCGCTGCCCGAATTGCTTGGTCTTCCTGGGCCTGCCGCTGTAGCGGAGTCAGCGGGAGGAGAGGAGCAGTCGCAGGAAGGGAGCACCGGGGAGGCGGACGCGGAGAGCACCACCGGCAGCGCCCAAACCGATCCAGGGCGTTGGGGCGATCAGCAGTCGCGGCGGGGGTCTTGAGGGGGAGGCTTGAGCCAGCCGCTGAGTGAGTGTTGAGCGAGCTCCGGGCGCGGCCCATGCTCCGCGTTCCACGGAATACGGCCTAGCCCTAGTCGCTCCACCCAGTTGCAGTAGCCCAGTAGCCCTAGGTGGTGTCGGGCGGCGGGCAGCGGTGCTGGCGGCGAAGTGCCAACTCTGCGGCTAGGTCGATGGCCGCTTGCAGGCTGCCGGCTTCGGCCTGCCCGCTGCCAGCCAAGGCTAACGCAGTGCCGTGGTCGACCGAGGTGCGGACGATGGGCAGTCCCAGGGTGACATTGACTGCTCGACCGAAGCCGACGTGTTTGAGTACGGGTAGGCCCTGGTCGTGGTACATGGTCAGAACGGCGTCGGTCCCGGCGAGTGCTGCGGGGGTAAAGACGGTATCGGCCGGAACCGGTCCGGTCAGGTTCATGCCCGCTTGCCGCAACCGCTCAAGGATCGGGGTAATCACTTCGATCTCTTCGCGGCCGAGATGACCGTTCTCACCGGCGTGCGGATTAAGGCCGGTGACGACGATGCGCGGAGCCGCAATGGCAAACTTGTCGACTAGGTCGTGATGCAGCGTGGTAACCACGCACTCCAGGCGCTCTGGGGTGAGCGCAGCCGGTACTTCGGCGAGTGGCAGATGGGTGGTGGCGAGCGCTACGCGCAGCCCACCGGCGACAAGCATCATGACCGGAGTGGGGGTGCCGGTTAGCTCGGCGATCAGTTCGGTATGGCCGGAGAAAGCAATACCCGCCTCGTTGATCACCCCCTTGTGCACCGGTGCGGTCACGACGGCGTCGACCGTGTTCTCTAGACAGAGATAGACAGCGCGGCGTAGGCTGGCCGTCACCGCATGGGCATTGCCCGGTTCAAGGCGGCCAGCCTGTACCGGGTGTGGAAATGCGACGGGATCGACGGCCAAGCGCCCGGCCTCGGGGCAACGGCGGGGTTGCGCCGGGTCCCAGGCAGTGATCCGGAGGCGCTGCCGCCCCAGCTCCTCATCCCCTCCCTGATCTTCCCGATCGTGACTTGGCCGCTCTCTTTGTTGCGGAGTGGAGTGGTGGTCGCCGGGTTGGCGCGCGCGCAGGAGCTCCGGGTCGCCGATTGCGATCAGTTCAGCGCGCTGCCTATTCATCGCCACTTCGGCGACGAGCTCGTAGCCGATGCCGGCTGGTTCGCCGCAGGTGACCGCAATACGTAACGGTTCGCTCATCGTCCTGCTCCTTCCAGGCGGTAATCCACGTAGGCCTCTTCGCGCAGCTGCCGCTGCCACTGCTCCAGGGTCTCCATGCTCTTGCGCTCGTAAATCTGCTGCGCGATGCGCTCACGGCGCTGCTCATCGGTGACATCGCGCTCACGTCGCTCTTCGACCCTGACGATATGCCAGCCAAACTGGCTGCGGAATGGTTCGCTGAGTTCACCCGGCTCCAGTCGGTCGAGCTGCGCCTGAAAGGCTGGAACCAGTTGTCCGTGCGTAGTCCAGCCCAGATCGCCGCCGTCGGCGGCACTGCCTGGGTCGTCCGAGTGGAGGCGCGCGAGGTATTCAAAGCTCTCGCCCTCTCGGATGCGGGCTAAAAAGCTCTGTAGGCGCTGCTCGGCATCATGCTCACTGACCCCCTCTTCAGGACGCAGCAAGATATGACGCGCCCGCGTCTCCTCAACGATCTGTGCATCTTCGCGCCGCTTATCGAGCAGTTTGACGATATGGAAGCCGTCGGCGGCTTGAACGACCTCGCTGATCTCGCCGCGTTCCAGCTCGGAGGCGACTTCGGCCAGTGCCCGTGGCAGCTGACCGGGGAGTCTCCAGCCGAGCACACCACCCTCTTCGGCGCTGGCGGCATCGGAAAAGGTCGCGGCGAGTGCGTGAAAGTCACCATCTTCCTGAAGGAGCTGCGCACGGAGCGCGGCGGCGCGCTCTCGAGCCTCCTGCAACTGGGTGCTTGAGGCGCCCTCTGGTGTGCCAATGCGGATGTGGGCCACCCGGTACTCCATGCTGTCTTGAGCGGTCGCGGCCGCAAGAGCCTCCTCAATCTCGCGTGGGCTGACTTCGACCTCCTGCTGCACCATCGCCTGGTGGAGGCGCGTGATCGTGATCTCTTGGCGTAGTTCTTCGCGAAACTCGCTAAAATCCATCCCCTGTTGAGCAAGGGCGATGCGGAGTTGGCCGAGCGTTAAATTGTTCTGAGCGGCGATGCGTTGCACGGCAGCATCGAGCGTAGCGTCATCAACCCGCACCCCGACGCGCTCGGCGTGCGCTAGCTGCAGTCGTTGCATAATCAAGCGCTCTAGCACTTGGGGGCGCAGCTGCTCGCTCGGGGGTAGCGTCTGCCCGCGCTGGAACAGTTCGTGACGGATCGCCTGCAATTCGCGCTCTAGCTCGGAGGCTAGCACGACCTCCTGTTCAGCAACAGCCACGATGCGGTCGAGGCGGTCCGCCGCCCAACTGTGGGGGGGCACGGTGATCGCGCTAAGGGTGATCGCGATAAGAGAGAGCGTGAACGAGAGTCGCAGAGTCAGCAATTTCATGGTTTTCAGCGTTCCAAATGGCTTGGCGGTCTTGGCGGTCTTGGCGGCGGCGCACTAGTGGCTGCACGGTCTGTTTGCCACGTCTATGATGCCATGGGGTTGGCCCCGAGGGCCTAGAATACCGCGTCATCGTAATCGCGTACGATCTCCCCGAGGAAGGCGGCGGTATCGTCGCCCAGTCGACCTAGACCGGTCAGCTCAAACTCGAGCATGAAGGTGTTCTCCAGTTCGTATTCGGCGCCTCGTCGGTAGCGGCGAGCGACTCCACGGACCGCCCAGCAGCACTTGCGAAACTCCAGTCCGCCGACAATTTCCAGGTTTGCCCGGTCGAGGCGCGAGTACTGCCAAGCGCCCACGGCGTTCCAGTTCGGGCCGATGGGGGCTGCTGCGGAAAGCTGGAACATCTCCTGAGTGCGTTCGACAATGGGGCGATCGTCGGCATCGAGGCCGGTTGCCTCCTCACGGATCCGATAGCCCAGGTTGACGACGCTGCCCGGGATGGGCCGCCGTTGCCAGTCAGCAACGAGACTCCATGCCACGGTCTCGTTGTGGCGCGGGTCGTAGCGCTGTTCGAGACGGAGGCGAAACTCATCGTCAATGCGTGCCTCAAGATCGGCAAAGAGGTCAGAGCGGCTGCGTTGCTCTTCTCTTGCAGCAGTGAGTCCCACCTCGCGATCACTAAAGTAATGGATTTGACCGATGCTGGCGCGTAACGGTTCACGGCCTCGATTCAGATCGAGCAAACGGGTAGTGAGAGCGAGCGTGAGTTGGTTTGCATCACCGACCCGGTCGATGCCGGCGAAGCGATTCTCCTGAAAGAGCTGTGCGACGCTATCGGCACGGCGGGTGGTGTCGAAGACCGGGTATTCGTCCTGTGCCTCAAAAGGGGCGCGTACGTAGAACAGGCGCGGTTCGAGGGTCTGTAAGAAGAGGTCATCGCGGAAGGTAAAGGGGCGTTCAAAAAAGAGCCCCCCATCGAGCGTGGCAATCGGTACGCTGCGACTGAGTTCACTCTCAAGCTCTGGCTCAACTCGATCCAGAACGTAGTGGGTGTGATAGAGGCTGACACCCGGCTCGAGAAAATAGCCCGGTCGGTAGTAAGGCCACGAGATCCGCGGTTGCAGGTGGTAGCGACGCCCGGTGGGGCGATCGTTTTGTGCGCCGTCGGGCAGGGCCCAGTGGACCATCTCACCGGTGAGCCGGTACTCCAAGCCGCCAGCGATTCGCCCGGGTGCGTGCTCGTAGTGGAGGCGTGGCCAGCGGCGATAGGGGTCGTTGGCTTGTGGACGGAGGTTTTGCCAGTGCTGGATCTCTGCCTCCAGCCGATGGGGGCCGCGATCCAGTGCGGCGTGTCCACGACTCTCCAACTCGCTGGCACTGGTGCCGATCAGCTCAGTCGAGAAATCGCGCAGGTAATCAACATCGCCGACGCGCGCGACCTCAAGGTCGTAGCGCAGACCGGCGACTGTCGGTACGCGCCCCGAATGGGTCCAGTCGAGTGCCCAGCGCTCACTCTCCGGGTCGCTCTCCCCGGCATCGCGCAGGCGCTTGGCTTGGACCTCATCTTCGGGCATGTACTCTACGATCCACTCGCCGTCGGTGCGTGGGCGCAGGTAACGGAATTGGCTGCCGAGCTGTGTACCGCGGCGCGAATAGTAAGTTGGGTAGAGAGTCCAGTCGTAATTGGGAGCAGGGCGCCAGTAAAACGGCACCGTGATATGAGCACCATCACTTGTCGATTGTCCGAAACGCGGCGGCAGAAAACCGGTGCGCGGGCGATCGTCGATCGGGAACTGCAAATAGGGGGTATAGAGCCACGGAATCCCACCGATCTCAAGCCGAGCGTGGCGTGCTTGCGCCAGCCCGCTGTCGCGATCGAGGGTCAATTCGCCGGCGTGTAGCCACCACAGCTCGGTGTCGGGAGGACAAGAGGAGTAGCGTAGATCGCCGATCTGCACGCGACCGGGACCTTGCGTACGGAGGGTACGAGCCGTGCCGTGGTGGTAGGGGTAGAAGCGAAACTCAGCCCCCTCGACCTCAAGGTGGTCGTCGCCCAAGTCGAACTCGCCGATACGCCCCCAAAGCTGCAGTCCCGACTCAGTGTAAAAGAAGCGCTGCGGCAGACTGGCCTGTCCGACAGTATCGTCTAAGTCGATGACCTCGGTGCGCAACAGCTGATCGAAGCGGCGTAGCTGAGTCTCACCGCGCAGCCGATAGAGCCCGCGAGCGATCTCCCCCTCGATCTGTTCTGCCTCCAGGATCACAGGGGTCTCGGGATCGCCGCGGCGGGCTGCGGCGCTAGGGTCCGGCGGTGCGGTCAGTGGTGGTCCACAAAGACGGACGCGGCGCAGCTCGGCGGGGCTAGCGTCGGCAGGCAGGGTGTGCTCGACCACCGCGCGGGCCGCCGCCGCCTTATCGGCCGACCCTGCTAGTGTGTCTGAGACGCGCTCTGCGGGGGTGGGGAGTCGTACCGTGGCGCTCTCTTGCTCGGGTGTGCACGCGGATGTGCTATAGGCCGGCGTTGCCGCGGCAAGAGCACCGAGTGCCAAGGAGAGGGCACAGCCGAGGGAGCGCGCGCGGCCGCGCCGGGTGCGGTTAGGATTGCTCACAGCGGCCAGCAGTGTACCGGCTCACCGCTAGCGGCGCACTCTAGATAGGCGCGTGTTAGTCCTGGCATATCGTTGCCGTAGCGGGCTGCCCACGCTGTCTGCCAGGCGGCTCCTGTTTGGCCGCTGGTAACGCGAGCTTCGAGGATGGGCAAATAGGTGTGGATCTGCTCCTCGGCGACGCCGGCGCGCGCCAAACCGCGGCGAGCCGCTGGCAGTAGACGCTCCAGGATCAGTTCATCGATACGCCCGTACCAGCCATCAAGCCACTCAATCTCGGCGGCCAGCCCGTAGCGGGCGCCGCGGTAGAAGTTCTGTTCGGCGACGTGGAAGGGAAGACGCTCAATAAGAGGTCGCTCCATCTCTGCCAATTCAGCGACGGCGCCGTAAAAGAAGGCGGCATTTGCCAGCACGTCTTGTATCGTCGGTCCTGCCGCCATGACACGATGTTCCAGGCGCAGCCGGCAGCCGTCTTCGCTCGGTTCGACGAGCGGGCGATTCCAGCGCCAAATCGTGCCGTTATGCAGGCGCAGATGGGCGAGAGCGCTCGGCGGTGTGTCGTGGAGGACCGGCAGTAGTACAGGGTGGTGTTGACGATTTTCGACGAAGAAGCCGTGCAGGGCGTCGCGGGCATAGCCGCTGCCGAAGCCGACGCGAGCCAGCGCCCCGGCGCTATTCGGTTCTAAGCGTGTGACCGCGACCGCCTGCTCGAAGACCGGAATGCGGGTCTCGGCCCACAGCTGCCGGCCAAAAAAGAACGGCGAGTTGGCGGCGGCGGCGACAGTCACCGCCGAGAGCGCGATGGCGGCGTTAAAATAGGCCGAGGCGCGGGTAGCTGGCAGCTGCAGATGCAGTTGCAGCGAAGTGGTTGTAGCCTCAAGCATGACGTCGTGACGCCGGGTCGAAATCCGTTCCGTGCCCTCGATTTCCAAGGTCAGCGGTCTGCTCCCGCGCAAGGCCAGGACTTGTTCGTTTAGGGCGCTGTAGCGGGGCGACGGGGTCATCTGCTCGAGGGTGACGGTCTCTTCGGTAGCGGAGGGCAGGATACCAATCAGGGCGATCTGGGCCTCGGCGGCCGCGGCCGCGGTACGGGCACGTTGCCAGCGCTGTTCGAGCTCTTGGTGCAGGGCACTAAAAGGGGTCTTGGCCAGAGGGTGGACGGCGGTGTTGAGCTCTAAGTTAAAGAGCGCCAGCTCATGCTCGATGTGTGGATCGTCGGTGACCGCTGCGAGAACGCGATCGCTGATCGATGCCGGCATCCCGTGTGCGTCGATCAACCACGCCTCCAGCTCAAGTCCGATCCGCAGCGGCTCATCAGCGATATGACCGCCTCTGAGCCAGCGCCCAAGCAGCTCCGTCTCCTCCTTCAGGCGTTGGCGAAAACGCCGAAAGTCCTCGGCACTGAAGCAAGAACGCGCAATCTCCTGTCCCACCGCTCTACTCTCCTCAGCCGTCACGGCGACTGCAAACGCCCGGGCGTGCCGTTGACTTAGCTTTTGACACGATCGGCGGCCGTGTCATCTCTTGTGTGAGGCCCGCCGCCGCCGCACTGCCGCCGCGTCTGCCCCGCACTGCCAGTAGCGGGCCTCCTGGGCTGGGTCTGGCCTGGCCTAGCGCGCATCGGACTGCTCGATGGCTGCACGGGCCGCGCTCAGTCGTTCCGCAGTGCCAATATCGTGCCAGAGGCCGGGCCAGTGTTCACCACGGACCCGCCCCACGGCCGCTGCCCGATGCAGCAGTGGCGCCAGCGGGAAGCGTCCCGGTCGATAACCGCTCCACAGGGCCGGACGGTAGGCGGCGATCCCAGCAAAGGTCAAGCGCGGCCCGCTCTGTAGCGAAACCCGTTCGCCGATCAAGGCAAAGTCACCTTGCGGGTGGTGCGCTGGATTATCGACTAGAACCAGATGGGCGCTGCTCGCCGGTTCACGCGGGAGGCGCTGTAGGGGGAAGTCGCTCCAGATATCGGCGTTTACGACCCAAAAGGGGGCGTTGCCGAGTAGTGGCAGGGCGCGTTGAATGCCCCCTCCGGTCTCCAGTGCACCGGCGGGCTCATGGCTGAAGGCGACATCGACGCCCCAACGGCTGCCGTCGCCGACATAGGCCTCAATCTGCTCGGCCAGCCAGGCGACGTTAATCACGACGCGTTCGACCCCAGCTGCCGCTAAGCGCTCCAGGTGCCAGGCAATCAGCGGCTGCCCGCCAACCGTTAGCAGAGGTTTCGGGGTTTGATCGGTCAGCGGGCGGAGTCGTTCTCCTCGCCCGGCGGCTAAGATCATGGCGCGCATGGTCCCTTCTCCGCAGCGCTTGCGGCGTCTTCGGCGGTCTGCGGCATGGCGTGCCGCAGGACCGGTGCCAGCAGGGCGGTGAGTCTTAACTCTTCGCCTGCACTCTGTATGTACCCAAAAAACCTATTAATATCAGACGCATATCGCGGTTTTTGATCGCGATAGCGCAGCCGTGCAAAGATGCCGATGACCTTGATATGGCGCTGTAGACCGGTCCATTGACAGAGTTGCCAGAAGTGTTCGAAATCATCTGGCAAGGGGAGGCCGATGTGGCGGCCGCGTTGCCAATATTCGCGCAGACCGGCGCGCACAAAGTCACGAGGCCAGCTGATAAAGGCGTCGCGAAAGAGGCAGATGGGATCGTAGGTCAGCGGACCGCGGACGGCGTCTTGGAAATCGAGCACTCCGGGGAGCGGATCGCCGACAAGCAGATTGCGCGGCATATAGTCGCGGTGTACATAGGTGCGCGGTTGCTGTTCGAGTGCCTCGATGAGGCGCGTAAACAGGCGCTCGAGATCGCGCTGCAGGGCGCTGCTCAGTGGCAGCTGGCAGTGGTGTCGGAGATACCATTGCGGGAAGAGCTCCAACTCGGCACGCAGTAGGTGCGCGCTGAACTCGGGCAGTCGGGCCGGACGGCTCGCCGCCTGCCAGCGCAGCAGCGCATCAATCGCGCTGACAAAGAGCGGTTCAGGCGGCTGTTCGGCCAGCGCTTGCAGGTAGGTCTGTTGGCCCAGATCGCTTAACAACAGGAAGCCGTTGCGGTAGTCGGCGGCGAGGATCTCGGGAACGGGGATCTCAACACTGCGCATCATTGCGGCGATACGCACGAAGGCGGCGGTGCTCGCTCCCTGAGCCGGGGCATCCATAAGGATATAGCTGCGCTCTGGGACAGCGACCGAATGCAGCCGAAAGTAGCGGCGCGCGCTGGCATCGGCAGCGATCGGGCTGACGCGCAGGGCGGTACCGAGGCATTGCTCAGACCAGCGCTGGGCGGCCTGGAAGCGCGCCTCGTTATCGTTACCGTCGGCGGGCGGGGCGCTGCTATCGACGTGGCTCGGGTTCACAGTTGGTGGACTCACAGTCGGCGGTCAAGAGCGATCGAAGGCGTGCGGGTTGCTCACAACGTCATCAGCACGGCGTCATCGTCGTGTAGGGCGCTGTAGAGCGCTGCGAGCTGGTCGCGGTCTTCGGCCTCCACGGTCACGGTAACCGAGATATAGCGGCCTTGACGGCTGCCGCTGGTCTGCAGGTCGACGACCTTGGCGTGTAGTGCGGCGATGCGCTCGACGCGTTGCGGCAGACCGGCATTCGCGGCTCCGAGTGCTTTGACACCAATACGGCAAGGAAATTTTAGCGGGGTATTGTCGGCGTTGAATGGACTCATCGCTCTTTGGTCCTCCACCGGGCGGGCCGCGGCTTCAGCCGCGAGAGTAATTGCGTTACGATAATTTTGGAACCGTGCCGGTGCAACGGCCTTCTGGTCTGGCTTGGCCTCGGGGTGGATGCCTGTGCCGACTCTTACGTTGGTCCTATTGTGCGCCACTTCCATCCGGTTAGCGACTGAGAGGCGCTCTTTTGCATGCTACAGCTCTTTGATGCGCTTCCCGAGGGGTTCCTGCAAGCGCCAGCGTCTGCGCTGGAGGGGCTGCTCGGAGGGCCGAGTCTGATCCACTTAGCGGGGCGGCGTGAGCCCCCTCTCTTTGTCTCGATACTGCTCCACGGTAACGAAACGACCGGCTTGGATGCGGTGCAACAGGTCTTGCGTGGTTATCGTGGCAAACCGCTGCCGCGCGCCTTGTTGCTCTTTGTCGGCAACGTTGCTGCGGCCCGCCAGGGTGTGCGGCGGTTGCCGGGTCAACCCGATCTCAATCGGGTATGGCCGGGTAGCCCGCTGCCGGATTCACCAGAGAAGCACATGGCCGCCGAGGTCGTCGCGCGCGTGCGTTCGTACGGCTGCTTCGCGGCGATTGATCTGCATAATAACACTGGTTTGAATCCCCACTACGGCTGCATTAATCGGCTCGAGCCTCGCTATCTGCAGCTTGCGGCCCTCTTCTCACGTACGGTTGTCTACTTCACTCGGCCGCGGGGGGTGCTTTCGTTGGCGCTAGCGCGCCTATGTCCGGCAACAACCCTAGAGTGTGGCCAACCGGGCAGTCCAGGGGCGGCTGAGCACGCCGCCGAGATGGTTGATGCGGCCCTACATCTAGCCGAACTACCGGCGACGGTGCCGAGCGATGTTGCGGTCTACCACACCCAGGGGGCGGTGCGCATCCCCGAACGCTACACCTTCGGTTTCGGCGATGGCGGAGAAACTGGTGAGGTGGTCGATCTGCAACTGGTCAAGGATCTCGAACACTACAACTTTCGCGAATTGCCAGCCGGCACCCTCTTTGCTTGGTCGGCGCCGAGCAGCGGTGCTTTCTTCTCGGTTGAAGACAACGAGGGCCGTGAGGCTGCGGCCGACTTCTTCCAGCGCGACGGTCATGCGATTCGGCTGCGGCGCCCGGCCATGCCTGCCATGCTGGCGTGCAACACAACAGCCATTCGCCAAGACGTGCTCTGCTACCTTATGGAGCGACTGCAGCGTAGCGACCTGTACGCCGGTTGAGGTGGCCTCCCCACGACTAAAGCCGGAGACTTCCCGCGCCCGTATGGTGAGCGAAGAAGGGGGTGGGCAAACCGCGGCTGCATTGTGCCTAGGTGGGAGGGGTGGGAGTGCTGCCTGGTGGTGCGTCAAGGCTGGCGAGAAGGTGCGCGGCCAGTTCCACTTCCAAGCGCTCTAGTGGTGGATAAGTGGTCCAATTGGGCACGTTGATGTTGAGATCGTAGAAGCGAGTCGTTGCCAGTCCGGCGTAGCCACATGGATTGATGCGGGCGAAGGGGGCCAAATCGTTGCAGACGTTGAAGGCGAGGCCGTGGTAGCAGCGGCCGTTGCGTACGCGCACACCGAGAGCCGCGATCTTGGCGCCGTCGACGTAGACGCCGGGGGCGTCGGGGCGGCGCTGCGAGGCGATGCCATAGACGGCGAGTAGCGAGACCACCGCCTGTTCCAGGCAGGTGACAAGATCGCGTACGGAGAGCCCGCGGCGGCGCAGGTCGAGTAGGGCGTAGAGGACGATCTGACCCGGTCCGTGCCAAGTGACCTGGCCACCGCGATCGCTGCGGATAACCGGAGTTGATCCCGGGTCGAGGAGATGCTCCGTCCGTCCGGCTTGGCCGAGGGTGAAGACTGGCGGATGCTCGACCAACCATAGCTCATCGGCGCTGCTGCCATCGCGCTGTGCGGTCAGCTGCTGCATCGCCCGCCACGTCGGTTCGTAGTCTCGTCGGCCCAGATGGTGCAGCCGAGTGTCGAGTAGGTGCGTTGCCATTTAGCCGCCTTGCCGCAGTTGCTCGAACCAATCGTGCATGGTTCGAAAAGTGGCCCCGGGTTTGCCGTCACCGATGGGGATGTCGTCGATGGTGATCACCGGGATGATCGCCTTTGTGGAGCTGCTTAGCCACACCTCGGAAGCGTCGGCCAATGCCTCCAGAGGGAGGTCGCGACAGGCGTAGGGCAGGCCGTGGGCCGCTGCCAGTTCAAGTACGACCTGCCGCGTGACCCCGGGGAGCAGGCCAGGGTGGAGGCGAGGGGTGAGCAGCTGACCATCGATCAGCAGGAAGAGGGTGCTGGCGGCGCCTTCAGTCAGCCAGCCGTCGCGATGCAGGATGGCCTCTGTGGCGCCGCGCTCGTTGGCTTCTTGGCGCAACAGCACGTTAGCAAGCAGGGCGGTGCTCTTGATATCGCAGCGCGACCAGCGCGTATCTGCCAAGGTGCAGGCGCGGACCCCTCGTGTCACCAGGTCCGCAGTGCTGGGTAGCGGCGAGGCCGTGGCAAAGACGGTCGGCGGAGTCTCGCGGGGGTCAGGGAATTCGTGGCGCCGCATCGCCGGTGCACCACGGGTGACTTGAACATAGAGAACCAGATCACCGCCGCCGTGCTCTCGGCATAGCTGCTCAAGCACGATTTGCCACTGCTCCGGTTCCAGCGGATCAGCGATTCGCACTGCATGTAGCGAGTGGCGCAGGCGCTGCAGATGGTCGGCGAGCCGGAAGGGGGTTCCGGCGTAGACGGGGATGACCTCGTAGACGCCGTCGCCGAACAAGAAGCCGCGATCGAGTGGTGAGAGGCGAGCTTCTGCGAGCGGTACAAAGCCGCCATTGAGGTAGCAGAGATCCGCGACCTGGCGGTCGTCCACTGTGGGTGGGGCTGTATCCGGCGACATTTTGACCTGACCTTACTGGAAACGCAGCCAGATATCATCGATGACCCGCCGCCATAGCCCCCCCTCATCGACGCCGTGCATGGCTACCAAAGGCTCGCTGTGGACGACTTCGCCAGCTAGGCGAATCTCGAGGGTGCCGAGTGGCTCACCGCGCTCGACTGGGGCGACGATGCGATCATCCACGTGGATCGAGGCGCGCAGGTTTTGCCGTTCCCGCCGCGGGATTGTGACGAAGAGATCCCGTCCCACACCGAGCTCAATGTGCTGCTCATCGCCCTTCCAGGCGCGTGCGCGGACCGGCTCCTCAATCGGGCCGAGCGCCTCTTCGAGGGGCTGGAAGGCGCTAACCAACCGGTGGGTTTCGAAGAAACGAAAGCCGTAGTTGAGCAGCTGATGGCTCTGTTGCGCGCGGGCGTTGGCATTGGCAGTACCGAGCACGACAGCGATCAGCCGCATGTCGCCGCGTTGGGCCGATGAGGTCAAATTGTAACCGGCAGCGCGGGTATGGCCGGTCTTTAAGCCGTCCACGCTCTCGTCGCGCCACAGCAGGCGATTGCGGTTGTGCTGTTCGATCCCGGCGTAAGTAAACGAGCGCTGTGAGTACCAGCCGTAATATTCGGGGTGGTCTTGAATGATCGCCTTAGCCAATCTTGCACTATCAAATGCCGAGGTCCGCATCTCCGAGTCGGGGAGCCCGGTGGCATTCGTGTAGTGGGTATTTTTCATACCGAGGCGCTCGGCCTCCTGGTTCATCACCTGGGCGAACGTGCGCTCGTCACCGGCGACGTGTTCGGCTAGAGCCACAGCTGCATCGTTACCGGACTGAATGATCATCCCCTGGAGCAGGTCGCGGACAGCGACATGCGAGCCGACTTCGACAAACATGCGCGAACCTTGAGTCCGCCACGCTTGTTCGCTGATAGAGACTTCATCATCGAGATCGATATGGCCGGCGCTCAGCTCGCGAAAGACCACATAAGCGGTCATCATCTTGGTTAAGCTCGCCGGTTTCCAGGGTTCATGGGGGCGGCGTTGCGCCAAGATGGTGCCGCTGTCGATGTCGACCAAGATGAAGCTCGGGGCCTCAATGCTCGGCGGCGATGGTGTCGGAACCGCATCGACGATAGGCCGCCCCCACGAGGAGATCTCGTCGGCGGCGGATGCTGTGGCAGCTGCGCATAAACCAAGCAGCACAGCGGAGAGCAAGCGAAGCGCTGAGTTTCTCATGATCGTACCGTAACCTCAGTGTGCGATGAATCGGCGTCGCGGGCGCAGAGTTTGGTCGCTCGTCGTGACTTACGCAGCGTTTGGCCCACGACAAGGCGTTACTCCAGAACCACAGGGAAGGTCTCGATGCCGTGTTCGGCGAGCTCCTCGGCGAGTCGGTTCTGTTCGTGCGTGTTAGCTAGTGGTCCTAAGCGAACCCGATAGCGGGTCTGTCCGGCACGTTCGATTTCGTCGATGGCCACTTCGGCGCCGAAGCCGCGGGCAGCTGCGCGGGCACGTTCGGCATTGTCACGGGAGGCGAAGATCCCGGCTTGTAGATGGTGATGATGGGTGTCAGCGAGTTCGGAGTCGTTGAACTCTGCCTCACCAACGCCTGTAAAGGGGCGTGTCTCGGCAGCGTGTTGTTGTTCGTGCCCCCCGTCGCTATCAGAGGCGCCGGCCTCAAGGACGCGAATCTTGACCGGCGCGGTTCCTTGATCAGCCATATCAAGGCGAACGGCCGCCGCGTAGGAGAGGTCGATAACGCGCCGGTCGGTGTCGACGAACGGGCCGCGGTCGTTGACTTTGACGACAATCCTGCGGTCATTTTCCAAGTTAATCACCTCGACCCAAGTCGGCAGCGGTAGTTCTCGGTGTGCTGCTGTCATTGCGTACATGTCATACGGCGTACCACTCGAGGTGCGGCGGCCATGAAATTGAGTTCCGTACCATGAGGCGTAGCCACGCTGCGCAAAGCCCTCCGCGGAGTCCATAACGTGGTAGGTCTCGCCAAAGACTTCGTAGGAGTCCGGGTTGCCGTAGCGGCTACGAGGAACATTCCGTGGCACAGCATCGGGGATGAGCGCCAGTTCGGCAGGGCTGCGATAGCGCGAAGGACCATCGCCGCGAACCCCTGCGGCCGGATCGGGGCGCTCACTTTCAGGCGGCGAGGGCCGTTCCGCAGCGATGTCGGGAGGCTCTGCAGGGGGGGGGTCGTCGCCGAAGAGCGCGCAGCCCGAACTCATGAGCACGAGAGTGGTGATGGCGCAGCCGTGGGTCAGCGATAACCATGACCTCCGGCGCCTGTTGGAGTTTCGGCGGCCCGCTGGGGCGGTCCGGCTCTCCCTCTCCCGCTCCGGCAGTGGCGACCGATTGCCTGGTTGCCGCGTGCGCGGGGTGCTTGCGGGAGCCGCGGTGCTCATCGGTGGTGCTCCTCGCGAATCGCGTTGGCGAGATGAAAGACCGCCATGGCGTAGAGGGCGCTGTGGTTGTAGCGCGTTAAGACGTAGAAATTGTTGTAGGTGAGCCATAACTCACGTCCCTCGCGGGCGCTTAGCTCAATCAGGTTAACGGCTGTGGAACGATCCGTCAGCCCATCGGGCAGCTCGATACCGCGTTCAGCTAGGCTTGCCGCCTCGTGCTGTGGGCGGGTCGGCCGATTGAGCGGCGCCGTAAACTCTTGCCACACTCCCCCTTTAGCGTCAACCGGGGCCGCGATCGGGGCTCCTTGCTGCCAGCCGTGTCGGGCGAGGTAGTTGGCGATGCTGGCCAAGGCGTCGCCGTCACTGTTGAAGAGGTCGGCGCGTTCGGCCTCGCGCTCAAAAGGGGCTGCGTAAGCCTCGTAGCTTGAAGCGATAAACTGCGGTTTCCCCATCGCGCCGGCGTAGGAGCCGGTAACGGTTGTCGGATCGAAGCCGTGGTCGTTGGCCAGGCGCAAAAAGGTCGCCAACTCCCGGCGGAAGAAGTCACCGCGCGGAGGGTAGTCGAAAGCCAGCGTGCTGAGCGCATCGAGCACCCGGTGGGTGCCGGTGTGCCTGCCGTAGTAGGTCTCGACCCCCAGGATGGCCAGCAAGATCTCAGGCTCTACCGCGAAGCGCTCACTGACCTGCTCAAGCAGTTCGGCGTGCTCTTGCCAGTAGTCAACGCCGGCACTGATGCGAGCATCAGTGATGAAGATATCCCGATAGCGGTACCAGGAAAGGCCCTCAGCGGGGGTGCGGATACGCTCCAAGATCGCCTCATCGTGGCGGGCCTCGGCGAGGATGGCGCGCGTCGCGCTACGATCGAGATCGTAGCGTTCGGCGACTTCGTCGGCGAAGGCAGCAAGGCGCTCGGCGAAATCGTCTGGTGCAGCGGCAGCCGTACCCGCCCAGCCAACGAGGAAACAGCCAAGAGCGCCGATTAAGACCAGCGTGGGGGCATGGAAGGATTGTTGGGTCATGGGACTGTTTGCAGACTCCGCAGCTAAAGCTAAAACCTAAGCCCAAAGGCGCCTATGGGTGTGTATCGCCATGAGAATACCGAATGCAGCCATGATGGTCACCAGCGAAGAGCCGCCAAAGCTGATCAGCGGCAGCGGGAGGCCGACGACCGGCAGCAGGCCGGAGACCATCCCCGCGTTGACCAAGACGTAGATAAAAAAGGTCAGCGAGATGGTGCCGGCCAGCAGTCGGCAAAAATTATCCTGTGCCACCGCAGCGATATACAGTCCGCGACCGACTACGACCAAATAGACAGCGAGGAGTTGCGCGACCCCGATCAGCCCGAACTCTTCGGCGACGACTGCGAGTACAAAATCGGTATGGCGCTCGGGGATAAACTCTAACTGCGCCTGGGTGCCGTTTAGCCAACCTTTACCGAACAATCCCCCTGAGCCGATAGCGATCTTCGATTGGATGATGTGGTAGCCGGCACCGAGTGGATCGCTTTCAGGGTTGATAAAGGTCAGCACGCGCGCGCGTTGATAGTCGTGCATCGCGAAAAACCAGAGCAACGGCGCGGTAATGCCGAGCAAGACCGCGCCACCGGCGATCCAGCGCAGGCCGATCCCGGCCAGGAAGAGCACAAAGAAGCCCGCTGCGGCGACCAGCACAGCGGTGCCGAGGTCGGGCTGCATGGCGATCAGGGTCGTCGGCACCAGGATTAGAGCGAGGGCTAACAGTGTGCGTGTTGCCCGCGGTGGAACATCGGCGTCGGCCAGCAGCCAGGCTACGACCAAAGGCAAGGCGAGTTTCATCAACTCGGCCGGTTGAAAACGGAAGAAGCCAAGGTCCAGCCAGCGCTGCGCCCCTTGTCCGATAACGCCTTTGGCAATGACAATCAGTAGCAGTACCATGCCCAGGGTGAAGATCCAGGGGGCCCAGCGGCGCAGGGTGCGTGGAGGGATTTGAGCAAAGACGAAGAGGGCGGCGAAGCCGATCGAGACCCGGATGATCTGTTGCTGTGTTTGTGCCCAGTCTTGGCCAAAGGCGCTGTAGAGTACCGCAACGCCAAAGATGGCCAGTGCAATCAGCGCAGTCAGTAGTACACCGTCCAAGTGCAGGCGCGCTTGCAGGAAAGAGAGGCGAATATTGGTGCCGCCTGAGTCAGAAAGGGCGACGCGGTTCATGGTGTGCTCCCGGGCGGTGCGCCCCCTTCATGCTCGACTGCGCTGGCATCAATGCGGCCTGCTTCCAATTTTTCGAGCTGGTCTAAATCGCCGAGCAGCCACGCATCGGTCACCGCCCGGGCAATGGGCGCGGCCGCTGCCGCACCGCTGCCGCCATGTTCGACGACAACGGCAATTGCAATCTGAGGCTCCTCAATGGGGGCAAAGCCGATAAAGAGGGCGTGATTGCGCAGATGCTCGGGGCGCTGTTCGTGCTCGACGGGATCCTCGTCGCCGCGCTCAGCAACCTGCGCGGTGCCGGTCTTTCCGGCGAAGGAATAGGGCAGGTCATGACCGATAAGGCGACCGGTACCGCGTGGGTGAGCAATCGTCTGGCGCATGCCCTCAATCGTCTCGTCCCAGTAAGTTGAATCGTTAAGTTCAATGCGTTTGTGTGGCGTCGTTTGAGCAATTCTTGATTCACTGCCGTTGCTGCCATCGCGAATCGTCTCGACGAGATAGGGCCGCACGATCGTGCCACGATTGGCCAGTGTCGCTGTGGCCGCGGCAAGTTGCAATGGCGTGGCACTGAAATAGCCGAGTCCGATGCCGGTGATGACGGTCTCGCCATGAAACCAGCCCTGACCAATGGCGCCACGCTTCCATTCGCGGGAGGGTAGAATGCCGCTGCGTTCGCCCTCAAGATCAGCCATCAGCGGTTTGCCGAAGCCGAACGGTGCAAGGAACGTAGACATGCGATCTATGCCCAGGTTGAAGGCAGTATCGTAAAAATAGACGTTGCACGATTCGGCAATGGCTCGATGGTAGTCGACGTCGCCGTGGCCGTGCTCGCGCCAGCAGCGAAAGGGGCGCTCTCGGCCCTCCATGCGGTAGGTGCCGTCGCAGCGAATGGTCTTCTCCGGGGTGATTACACCGTGCTCAAGAGCGGCCAGCCCGACGAACGGTTTGATCGTTGAAGCGGGTGGATAGGTGGCGCGGATAGCGCGATTGTAGAGCGGTTGCCAACCGGTCTCCTCCAGTTCGCGGAAACGCTCTCGGCTCATCCCTTCGACGAACATGTTCGGGTCGTAACTCGGCCGATTGGCCATGGCCAAGATGGCGCCGGAGGCTGGCTCAATGGCCACCACCGCACCGCGACTGTCACCAAGGGCGCGTTCAGCGACTCTCTGGAGGCGGCTATCGAGCGTTAGAATCAGGTCGTGGCCCGGTTGCGGGGGGTGGCGTTCTAGGGTTCGAAGCACCCGGCCGAGCGCGTTGGTCTCGACCCGTTCGTAACCGACCTTGCCGTGTAAGAGTGCTTCGAAGGCCAGCTCAATGCCGCTTTTGCCGATGTGCTGGGTGCCCCGGTAGGCGGCGCGGTCGATACGACGCTGTTCCTCGCGGGTGATGTGGCCGACGTGGCCGACGACATGGCTGGAATAGGTCCCCTCAGGGTAGTGCCGAACCAGGCGGGCGTTGACTTCAATGCCGGGGAAGCGGTGGCGGTGAACGGCGAGACGTGCCACTTCGCTCTCATCGAGCTGGGTGCGCAGCGGGATCTCCTCAAAGTGCCGCGAGCGTTGTAATTGTTGCTGGAATCGCTCTAGCTGGGAGTCGGAGATGGCGACGACTTGGCGCAGCGCCGCCAGGGTCGCGTCGAGATCGGGCACCCGCTCCGGGGTGATGACCAGCTGATAAGAGGGGCGGTTTTCGGCCAGGATCCGACCATTGCGATCGTAGATCAGTCCACGGGTGGGTGGCACGGGGGCGACTTTGACGCGGTTCTCGTGCGAGAGGGTGGCGTAGTGTTGGTGTTCAACCACCTGGAGGCGGACCATCTGCGCGAGTAGGATGGCAATGGCTAGGACGCTGAGCAACCCGGCAATGATAATCCGCGATCGGATGGTGCGGGCATCGCGGCGTTGATCACGGATAGGTGCCGGTTTATTCACTCGCTCTCCCCAGAGGTTGGGCTGGCCGACGTGCGTTGCGGCGGCGGCTACAGGGCGCTGTCACTGCACCTGGAAGCGGCGTCTAATTGCGCTCATGAAGTGAAAGAGCGCCGGCCACAAGAGGGCGCCGAGGAGCACAGCCGCCCACGCCTGCCAATCCGGTGAGGGGCGGCCGATCAGCCCGTTGACCCAGAATACGATCAGCTGCGCAATCAGCAACATCGTGAAGACGAAAAAGGCCTGCTGCCAGAGCGGGACGAGGCGCAAGTGTTGATGCAGGCGCACCGCTAGGTAGGCGATGATCGCAAAGGCCAAGGCGTGTTGGCCCAGTAGTGTTCCCAATAGCGCATCCTGAAAGAGCCCTAGCAGCCAACCACAACCGACGCCGACTCGATCCGGCAGGTTCAGGCTCCAGTAGAGCAAGATCAGTGCCGTCCACTCTGGACGCAGATTGGTGAGCCAGGGTGGTAAGTCCTCGACGGCCTGGGCAACGGGTAGGATGGTCAACATCAGGGCGATGATCAGACTGACCAAGATTACCGCGCCGCCGTGTCGTGGGCGATCGCCTGTCACTCGCCCCCCCTTTGTCGCGGTGTGTCGGTGCCTTGGAGATCGGTTTCGCTTCCGGAGGCGGACTTGCTGTCGTCGGCGTTCGGGATGCTTGGCCAAGGGGGTGTGTTGCCGAGCACGCCCCCCCCCCTCTCCAGCGTGTTGGAGGTTAGCAATAGCAGCTTACGGCTGCGGTCAAGATGGGCTGCTGGCTCGGCAAAGACACGTGCAAAGGGTTCGCCCGGCTCGATGTGCACCGAGGAGACGTGGCCGACCGGATAGCCGCGTGGAAAGATGCCGCCAAGCCCGGAGGCTGTGAGCAGATCACCTTCGCGGACATCAGCGTTGGTTGGCACGTTTGCTAGCTCCAGTCGCTGCGTATCGCCACTGCCACGAGCGACCGTGCGCAGACCATTGCGGTCGACCTCGACGGGGATGGCGTGACTGGCATCTGAGATGAGCCGGACTGTTGCCGAAAATGGGCCAACGCGGTCGACTTGGCCGACGATGCCGTGTGCGTCGATCACTGGCTGTCCGGCGAAGACACCGCGCCGCGACCCACGATTAATCTCAACGAGGTGTGAGTGGGGATCGAGATCGACTCGCAGCAGCTCTGCGATCGTGGCCTCGGTGTCGAGCTGACGCGAAGAGCCAAGCAGCTCACGCAAGCGCTGGTTCTCGCGTTCCAGGGCTGCTAGGCGCTGCAACCGCGCTTGGTATTCGAGATGCTGAATGTGCAGCTGCTGATTTTCAGTCTGCAGTTGTTGTCGTGTTGCCAACCAGTTCGATCCATGCTCGGCCATGGTAAAGGGGGCGTCAACAAGCACTCGCAGCGGATAGACCGCTCCAGACAGGGTCTCGCGCACCGGTTCGATCAGGTGTTCACGGTGATCGAGTGTCATGAGCAGAACCGATGCGGTCACCAGTAGCAAAAGTCGGGCTGTTGCTGACGGCTTCTGTAGGAATAAGGGCTTAATGGTATCCCGGGCCTCGCGGTGTCCAGAAACAAATGGCTACCGGCACTGGTTGCGAGCGCTCAACGCACAGAGGCGTAGTCTAACGCAACTTTGTGCAGAAAGAACGGGAAGTCTAGCAAATCGCGCCGCAGTGCTCCGCCTATAGCCGCACAGCGGCTTGGGGGGTGGTGAAGCGGCGCATCTTGCAGGTGGTCATTATCGAAAGCGGAAGTTCGCTACCCGGTCGAGAACCGGCCGATACGTGGAGGGCGGTAAGACCGGGGTATCCGCTCGATGAATCGGCACACCCGTCGAAGCGCGAAACCACACGCCATAGCGTAGCTTTGCGGGAGTCGTTCATTCGCTGACAAACAGGTCGGCGCCGCGCTCATCCATCATCTCAAGCGCCCGTCCGCCGCCACGGGCCACACAGGTCAGCGGCTCTTCGGCGATGACGACCGGAAGGCCGGTCTCCTCCATGAAGAGTCGCTCGAGGTTGCGCAGTAGAGCGCCGCCGCCGGTGATTACGATGCCGCGTTCGGCAACGTCAGCGCCGAGCTCGGGCGGGGTCTGCTCCAGAGCGGTCTTGAGGGCGGAGACGATCCCGGAGAGTGGCTCTTGCAGGGCTTCGAGGATTTCGTTGGAGTTGAGGGAGAAGCTGCGCGGGACGCCCTGTGCGAGGTTGCGACCCCGCACCTCGATCTCCCGCACCTCGGTGTCCGGAAAGGCGGTACCGATCTCGTGTTTGATGCGCTCGGCGGTCGATTCACCGATCAGGATGCCGTAGTTGCGGCGCACGTAGTTGACGATGGCCTCATCGAAGCGATCACCGCCGAGGCGGACTGACGCTGAGTAGACGATGCCGTTGAGCGAAAGAACGGCGACCTCCGAGGTGCCGCCGCCGATATCGACCACCATAGAGCCGCTGGCCTCGCTGACCGGCATATCGGCCCCGATGGCTGCCGCCATCGGCTCCTCGATCAGATGCACCTCGCGAGCCCCCGCGCCTGCGGCCGATTCGCGGATCGCCCGCCGTTCGACTTGGGTCGAGCCACACGGTACGCAGACTAGGACGCGCGGGCTCGGTTTGAAAAAGCGCGCCTCATGCACCTTCTTGATGAAGTGCTGGAGCATCTTTTCGGTGACCGTGAAGTCGGCAATAACGCCGTCCTTGAGCGGCCGAATGGCCCGTATGTTACCGGGCGTGCGACCGAGCATCGCCTTGGCCTCGGCGCCGACCGCGGCAATCCGTTTGCTCGCCCCGTCGCGATCTTGTTGAATAGCCACGACTGAAGGCTCGCTCAAGACAATACCCTGCCCGCGCAGGTAGATAAGCGTATTCGCCGTGCCCAGATCGATCGATAGATCGTTGGAGAACAGTCCGCGGATCCCTTTGAACATGCCAGCGCCCTAGAATTAGAGTCGAAGTCCGCCAATCTAGCAGTGCCAAGGGTTTTGGGCAAGAGAGGGGTGTGGTAGATTGATGCGCTGGTGGTTCGTGCCGGGGGCGCGGGTCGGTTGGCATCTATCAGATTGGTATCTATCAGATCAGTTGTGGAGAGCGTGTCCATGGCCATTGAGGCGGCTGAGGTGAAGGTGATCGCACACTTGGCACGCATCGGGATCGAGGAGGAGGCGGTTGCCGGGTATGCCCGCAGCCTCTCCGAGATCTTGGGCTTTGTCGAGCAAATGAGCGCTGTCGATACGACTGGCGTCGAGCCGTTGGCGCATCCGCTGGATGCGACCCAGCGCCTGCGTCCCGATGAGGTCACCGAGCCAGATCAGCGCGAGCTCTATCAGGCGGGGGCGCCGGCTGTAGAGGCCGGGCTCTACCTGGTTCCGCGCGTCGTCGAATAACAACCACCTCATCTTGCTAATTCTTTGGGAAACGGATCATCCATGCACCGAAAGACCGTAGCCGAACTCGCCGCGGCCCTACGCGCCGGGGAGGTCAGCAGCCGAGAGCTGACTGAAGCGTTGCTGCAGCGGATCGAGCAGCTCGATCCACAGCTCAACAGCCTGATTACGGTGACTCGCGAACAGGCCCTAGCCGCGGCTGAGCGCGCCGATGCGCGGTTACAAGCCGGCGATGGCGGGCCACTGACCGGAGTGCCGCTGGTCCACAAGGATATCTTTTGTACCGCCGGGGTGACGACGACGTGCGGTTCGCGGATGCTCGCCGAGTTTGTCGCCCCTTATGATGCCACTGTCGTTGAACGCTTAGCGGCCGCCGGTGCGGTGATGCTTGGGAAGGCGAACATGGACGAGTTCGCCATGGGTTCGTCGAACGAGACGAGCTATTTCGGGCCGGTGCGCAATCCTTGGGACTTGGATGCGGTTCCTGGAGGGTCGTCTGGGGGCTCTGCGGCAGCGGTGGCAGCGTGCTTGGTGCCGGCGGCAACCGCGACCGATACGGGCGGTTCGATCCGGCAGCCGGCTGCCTTGACGGGCGTTTGCGGGTTGAAACCGACCTACGGCCGAGTCTCGCGCTACGGCATGATTGCTTTTGCCTCAAGCCTTGATCAGGGTGGGCCGATCGCGCGCACGGCTGAGGATTTGGCACTGTTGTTGGGCGCAATGGCGGGTTTTGACTCTCGCGACTCGACGAGTGTCGACCGGGTGGTGCCGGAGTACACTGAGGGGCTCAATCGTTCTATCAAAGGGTTGCGGGTTGGGGTGCCGACGCAGTTCTTCGGTCCGGGGCTTGCTGACGATGTGCGCTCGCGGATCGAGGCGGCGCTCGAAGTGCTCGCTGGCGAGGGGGCGGAGTTGCATGAGGTCGAGCTGCCTAACATGGAGTTGGCACTGCCCGCCTACTATGTGATTGCCCCTGCCGAGGCCTCTTCTAACCTGGCTCGTTATGATGGGGTGCGCTATGGCCATCGGTGCGCCGAGCCGCAAGGGCTTGAGGACCTCTACAAACGCACGCGCGCGGAGGGGTTTGGCGAGGAGGTCAAGCGCCGGGTGCTGGTAGGGACCTACGCCCTTTCCGCTGGCTATTACGACGCTTACTATCGCAAGGCGCAGCAGATCCGCCGGTTGGTTGCAGAAGATTTTCAAAGGGTTCTGGAGCGGGTCGACGTGATCGCCGGTCCGACTTCGCCGACCCCGGCCTTCAATATCGGGGAGCGGGTCGACGACCCCGTGCAGATGTACCTCTCAGATATCTATACGCTGGCGGTTAATCTGGCGGGGTTGCCTGGCCTCTCGATCCCCGCCGGCTTCTCGCGCGGGCGCCCGGTTGGTCTGCAGCTTATCGGTGGTTACTTCGAGGAGGCGCGCCTGCTCAACGTGGCCCATAAGTATCAACAGGTGACCGATTGGCATCGACAGGTGCCGGAGGGGTTCGAGTAGAGGTGTGCCGCGCTAAGGTAGCGCGGCCAGTCTTAACCGACTGGCCTCACTCTATCGTTACGCCTTTGCCTGCCGTCTGAAATAAAGATCTGGAGCGCTATCGCCCATGCAGTGGGAAACCGTCATCGGCCTTGAAATCCATGTTCAGCTTGCCACGCGGAGCAAGATCTTCTCAGGTGCTGCAACCGCCTATGGCGCTGAGCCGAATCGACAAGCGTGCCCGATCGACCTCGGTATGCCGGGAGTGCTGCCGGTGCTTAACGCCGAGGTCGTGCGTATGGCGGTGAAATTCGGTTTGGCGGTGGGTTCACGGATCACACCGCGCTCCGTCTTCGCCCGGAAAAACTATTTCTATCCCGATCTTCCTAAGGGGTACCAGATCTCGCAGTACGACCTGCCGCTGGTCGACGGTGGTGCGCTTGATATCGAGCTGGAAGGGGGGGGGAGTAAGCGCATTGGCATCACCCGCGCGCACCTTGAGGAGGATGCTGGAAAGTCGCTGCACGAAGATTTTCACGGCATGACCGGGGTCGATTTAAACCGTGCCGGGACACCGCTGATGGAGATCGTCTCGGAGCCCGATATGCGCTCCCCGCAAGAGGCCGTGGCGTACATGAAGAAGTTGCACGCCCTGGTGCGCTATCTGGAGATTTGCGATGGCAATATGCAGGAGGGTTCCTTCCGCTGTGATGCCAATATCTCGGTTCGTCCCCGTGGTGAGACACGTCTCGGCACCCGCACCGAGCTGAAAAATCTGAATTCTTTTCGTTTTGTTGAGCGCGCCCTGAACTACGAGATTGAGCGCCAGATCGATCTGATCGAGAGTGGCGGAGAGGTGGTCCAGGAGACACGGCTGTTCGATGTCGATCAAGGGATTACCCGCTCGATGCGGACCAAGGAGGAGGCGAACGACTATCGCTACTTCCCCGAACCCGATCTATTGCCCCTCGAGGTCGATGCGCGGCTGATCGACCAGGTGCGCGAGACGTTGCCCGAGTTGCCCGATGAGAAGCGGCAACGCTTCATCACCGAGTACGCTTTGCCGGCCTATGATGCCGGCGTGTTGACTGCAACTCGTGAATTGGCCGATTTTTTCGAGTCGGCCGTGAGTGAATCCGGTGGTTACGCCAAACGCACGGCGAATTGGGTGATGAGCGAGCTTCTTGCCTATCTTAATAAGGACGGCCTGGAGCTGGCAGCCTGCCCGGTGACCCCAGAGATGCTTGGCAAGTTGGTTGCGCGCATCGAAGACGAGACGATCTCGGGGCGGGGTGCGAAAGATGTCTTTGAAGCGATGTGGGCCGGGGCCGGCGAGCCCGATGAAGTCATTGCAGCGAAGGGATTGAAACAGGTCACTGATAGCGGTGCCATTGAGGCGCTGATCGACGAGGTTCTGACCAATAATCCGCAGCAAATTGAGCAGTATCGCGCCGGTAAAGAGAAGCTGTTTGGCTTCTTCGTTGGTCAGGTGATGAAGGCCTCCGCGGGTAAGGCCAATCCGCAGCAGGTCAACGACTTGCTCAAACAGAAGTTGGACGGCTCGTGATCGATCTTTGTCAGCGTTTTCTCTTTGACGATGCCGATGTCCGTGGTGGTCTGGTGCGGCTTGAGCGTGTGCTTGAGGCGGCTTGTCAGCACCATGCCTATCCGCTGCCGGTTGCCCGCCTGCTCGGTGAGGCGTTTGCTGCCTGTGCCTTGATGCGGGCGACGATCAAGCTGAGCGGGCAGCTGACGGTACAGATCCAGGCCGCGGAGCAAGCCCCAGTCTCGTTGCTGCTGGTCCACGCCGATGGCGATGGAGCGATGCGTGGTACGGCCCGCTACCGCGGATCGCCCGAGCGAGGCGGGATCGACCGACTCTGCGGCAGCGATGCGCGCCTAGTGATTACGATCGAGCCGGACGAGGGGCGGCGCTATCAGGGTGTGGTGGGGGTTGATGAGCGGGGTTTGGCCGAGACGCTTGAGACCTACTTTCGCGACTCTGAGCAGTTGCCAACACGGATCTTTTTGAGCAGCGACGGGACGCGAGCGGCCGGGATGCTGCTGCAGCGAATGCCGGCAGCAGAGCGGGGGGGTCACGGAGATGCCGAGCGCACCGTGCATGACGCCGATCTCTGGGAGCGTGTCGGACACTTGGCAGCGACTCTCGGCGAGCGTGAACTTCTGGAACACAGCGCGGAGGAGGTGCTGCATCGGCTCTTCCACCAAGAGGCCGTGCGCCTCTTCGAGCCGCGTGAGCTCTATTTCCGTTGTCGCTGCTCGGCCGATCGCATCGCAGCCATTCTCCGTGGGCTTGAGCGCAGTGAGATCGATCGCCTCCTTGAGGAGAGTGGAGCGGTCGAGGTGCGTTGTGAGCTGTGTGGGGCCGCCTATCTCTACGATCCAGTCGACGTTAAACACGCCCTGGCCGAGGGGGGCGGCGCGGCGCCGGGCAGTGCCCGCTACCACTGAAGCACGGGGCCAGGCGTAGGGCAAGCCGTGGGCTGGGCGGTGGCGGCCGTCCGTGGAGTGGGCTTAGGATCGGTGCGGATCGGTGCTTATCCAGAGACGATCCCGGCGCGTGCGCGTGGTTCTGACGCGCAGACTGGACACTCCGGGTCGGCCGGGAGGCGGATCGTGCGCACGCTCAGTTGCAGCACATCCATGGTGAGTAACCGCCCGTATAGTGGCGCTCCCGCACCGGTTAATACCTTGATCGCCTCAATCGCTTGTAAACTGCCGCCGACCCCGGGCAACGGTGCGATGATGCCACTGTCGCTGCAGCTTTCATCGCTGCGTGCCCCAGCGCCAAAGAGGCAGCGGTAGCACGGTGAGCCGCCAGCGGGGATCGTGGTCAGCTGCAGTTCCCAGCGCAGAACTGCGGCGCTGACCAGGGGGCGGCGCGAGGCGATGCACGCCTCATTGACAGCAAAGCGCGTGGCAAAGTTATCCGAGCAATCGAGGACGACGTCGACGGTGCGGGCGTGCTCAGCAATGGTCGCCGTCTCGGTTAGGGCCGGCAGCGGGGTGACGGCGATCGTCGGGTTGAGTTGTTGGGCTGCGATCTGTGCCGAGCGGGCTTTCGGTTGGCCAAGGCGCTCGGTGGTGTGAGCGATTTGCCGTTGCAGATTGCCTAACTCGACCGTGTCCCCATCGGCGATATAGAGATGGCCTACGCCGGCACCCGCTAGATAGAGCGCAGCGGGCGAACCGAGGCCGCCAGCGCCGACAATCAGGGCGCTGCTCGCTAGTAGGCGCTGTTGCCCGGCAAGATCGATGTGCGGCAAGAGGATTTGCCGACTATAGCGCAGCAGTTGTTCATCGTTCACGCAGTAGGACTCCGCTCGTTTTCTTGCTCTCCTGGCTGCGCGCGATTGCGGCAGGGTCGTTGCGCACAGGTCACCCGCTCCAGTCCGGCTAGGTCGCGGCGGGTTGTGACTGCGGTCAAACCGGCTCGCTGCAGCAGCTCGCGCACTGCTGCGCCTTGGCGGGCGCCGTGTTCTAGGCACAACCAGCCGCCCGGCTGCAGTGCAGCTTGAGCGCACGGGATCAAACAGCGGATTGCGTCCAGTCCGTCGGGGCCGGCCACTAAGGCCTCCCGTGGCTCCCAGTGGAGCGCGGCACTGCTCCACTCTGGAGCGTTCGCCTCAACGTATGGAGGGTTGCTGACAATGAGATCGTAGTAGCGGTCTGTGAGATTGCTCCCCCAGCTGTTCCAGTTGTCCCAGTCGCCCCAGTCGCCCTGCAGAAACGATACCTGAGTCAGGCTGTGACGTTCCCGATTACGCAAGGCAATGGTGATTGCCGCAGCGCTGCGATCAATACCGATGATTTGTGCCCGGGGGCGCTCGTAAGCCAGCGCAAGGGCGATCGCGCCGCTGCCGGTGCCGAGGTCAAGCACCCGGTAAGGGGGGAGCGTGGTCGCGCGCGCTGGTAACCGCTCAAGGGCCGCCTCGACAAGGTGTTCGGTCTCGGGGCGGGGGATCAAGACCGCGGGCGTGACCTCCAACCTGAGTCCCCAGAATTCGCGCTCTGCGCACAGGTAGGCGAGCGGTTCTTGCGCCTGGCGCCGGGAGATCAAGGCGCAGTAGCGCCGCACGGACAGGGCGTCGAGTGGTGCCTCAGGATGTGCGAAGAGAGCGCTGCGTGGGGAGGCAAGCACTTGGCAGAGGAGCAATTCGGCGTCCAGGCGCGGCGACTCGGAGCTTGCGGCGAGAGCCTGAGCGCCCTCGCGCAGTGCCTCCGCGACGCTGCGCGGCTGCTGCAGTAGGAGATCTGACAGGTTGGCGCCCACTGCCCCGTTAGCGGACAGCGCGTTCCGTAAGCGCCGCTCCGGAAATACTGCGTTCCTCAAGCATCACGGGGATTCCGTCGTCGATACGATAGATGCGCGTACCATTGTCTGTGATCAGCGCTTCCGTGAGTTCCTCCTCGACCGCGCTTTCGTCCATATAACGGAGTTCCCCGCGACGAATCGCACGGTTAAGCGACTCGAGGCCGTCACTCGGCAGCGGCTTGAGCCCCTGCCGGGTGACGGGGCAGCAGAGTATCGTTAGCAACCTCTTATCCATCGCGCAAGTATACGGCGTCCGCGCGCTTCTTACCACCGGGGGCATGGACAGTTAGACAGTTAAGTCCAGGCCGTGTCGAGAAGGTGGCGTGGCGTTGCGCTAAGCAACGCCACGGGCGGATGATTCGGTGCTAGCGGCCAGTACGGTTCGCTGCGGCAACGTCTCAGCGAGTGTGGCCGCTGCGCTGCGTAGTGCCGCTTCGGTGGTTGGCCAGTCGATACAGGCGTCAGTGATGGAGACGCCGTACTCGAGCGCGTCCAAATCTCCGGTCAGCTTCTGGTTGCCCCAGCCAATGTTGCTCTCCAGCATGACGCCGAGGATCGACTGGTTGCCGTTGCCAATTTGGTGCACGACGTCCTCTAAAACGGTCGTCTGCAGGCTCGGGTCTTTGTTTGAATTGGCGTGGCTGCAGTCGATCACCAGGCGCGGCGGCATCCCGACCTTGACGAGGGCTTGCTCGCACAGGCGTATGCTGACGGTGTCGTAGTTGGGCTGCTGACCGCCGCGCAGAACGACATGGCCGTACTGATTGCCGCGGGTGCGCATGATCGTAATGCGTCCCTCTTGATCAATGCCGAGGAAACTGTGCGGCGCCGAGGCCGATTGCAAGGCGTTGATGGCGACCTCTTGACTGCCGTCGGTTGCGTTTTTGAAGCCGACGGGGGTCGATAGTCCGCTGGCGAGTTCGCGGTGCGTCTGTGACTCGGTGGTGCGAGCACCGATCGCCGTCCAGGAGACCAGATCGCCGTAATACTGCGGGGCGATCGGGTCGAGCGCCTCGGTGGCCGTCGGTAACCCGATCTCGGTGATCTCGGCCAAGAGCTCGCGCGCCATCCGCAGCCCCTTGTCGATACGGAAGGAGTCGTCCATGTTCGGATCGTTGACCAAGCCCTTCCAGCCAACCGTGGTGCGCGGCTTCTCGAAGTAGACCCGCATGACCAGATAGATGCTGTCACTGAGCTCGTCGTGCAGGGCCTTGAGCCGGCGCGCGTAGTCGAGGGCGGCTTGGGGGTCGTGAATTGAGCAGGGGCCGACGACGGCAAAGATTCGTTGATCCCTCCCGTCAAGGATGTTGCGCAGTGTTTCACGGCTATCTAGCACGACACGCCGCGCCTTCTCCGTCAGCGGCACTTGCTGTTTGATTTCGGCAGGGGAGGGTAGGCGCTCACCGGCGACTACGTTGACGTCGTTCACGTGATCGTTGTTCGTTGACATAGGGATCCTGAGTTGCGGCTCTGCAAAGAGAAGTAAAGTGACAGGCTAACCCGCCAATGGTACTGAGCGGTAAGGGGCCGATTCAAGCGCCCAGGCTGAGCGCGCCGCAGTGCTGGCGTTATCGGGGGCGTCCGTGCCAGGTGCCAGGTGCCAGGTGCCAGGTGCCAGGTGCCAGGTTCCAGGTGGTCTGCGGACCTTAGCCCGCGTGTCGGCGCTCGCCGATCAGCTCATAGATCGGCGAATCCCCTGCCACCGTCTCTTCGTCGACGATTAAACGCTCCACGCCACCGTTGGCGGCCGGCACGGCAAACATCGGCTCAAGCAAAATCCCTTCCAAGATGGCCCGTAAGCCGCGTGCCCCGGTTCCGCGCGCGTAGGCCCGACGCGCGATAGCGCGCAGTGCACCGGGCGTGAACTGAAGCTCGCAGCCATCACGGGCGAGTAACGCCTGGTACTGCCTGACTGGGGCGTTGCGCGGCTCGGTTAACACCCGCACCAACTCGTCCTCGCCGAGTTCGGCCAACTCTTCGACGATGGGGAGTCGACCAACCAATTCGGGCAGCAGCCCGTACTCTTGCAGCTCCACCGAGCCGGGTCGTAGCGGTCCCACACCGCCGTCCAGGTGTGCGGCGAAACCGACGCCGCGCCCCGCTGCCCGGTTCGCGCGCTGTTGTCGCAGCGCCTCGAAGGCGCCGCCGCAGATAAACAGCACATCGCGCGTATCGACCCGCACTTCCCGGCCTTTGCGGCCCGGTACGGCAAGGCTTACAGTGCGCCCTTCGAGCAGTTTCAGCAGTGCCTGCTGCGTGCCCTCTCCGGCAACGTCGCGAACCGTGGCGCTCTCAGCGCGTACGGCCAGCTTGTCGATCTCGTCGATATAGATAATGCCGCGAGAGGCGCGCTCTGGGTCGTAGTCACAGACCGCAAGCAAGCGGGCAATGACGCTATCTGCGTCTTCGCCGGCGTATCCGGAGGCGGTCAGGCGCGTAGCATCGACCGCAGCAAATGGAACCTCGACTGCGCGGGCCAAACACTCGGCTAAATAGCTTTTGCCCGAGCCACTCGGCCCGACCAGCAAGATGTTGCTCTTGCCCAGCTCCACGTCACTGCCCCGGGCGGCCCAGACGAGACGCTTGTAGTGGTTGTAGATCGCCACAGCGAGCACCATTTTCGCCCGCTCTTGGCCGATCACGTAGTGATCCAAGTGGCGTCGCAGCGCCCGGGGGGCCGGTAACGTGGCCAAAATACGCTCCTGGCGGCGTCGGCGGTCGACCTCAAGGACCTCGTTGCAAGCCTCCAGGCACGCCTCGCAGATATAGGCCTGCTCCCCGCCGATGAGCGCTCCGGCAACGCTCTCCTCTCGAGCACAGAAAGAGCAGCGGCGCTCGCGCTCGATTTCCGGTCGCAGTTCGGGCTCATCTAGGGCGGGCAGACCGTTGCGCCACGCCTCACCATAGGTTGGTCCGCGCATTGTTCGACTCCACAGATCCTGGTGGACTTCCTCTGTAAGCGGCAGCTTGCCCCAAAGCTTGAGGGATAAGCGCATCGATAGCGCGGCGCGGCGCTTCGTTCGCGGGTGGAAGAGTGGGGTGAGTGGCCTGTAGTTCACCGAGTTATTGCGTTCTGCGAAGAAGAGCCATAGAGTAGTTTGTGTCTGAAAATGAGACCTCGATGTAAGGTCTTGTGCACCCTGAGCCTGAGACTCGCTTGCGATCAGCAGCAGCAGGAGGAAGCGGTATGGCGTCCAGTAGGCACACAATACCGGTGCGCGGTTTTGAGCCGTATGAGGCCGCGGCCGATGAAGAGTACATGAGCGATGAGCAGCTTGAGCACTTTCGCCTGTTGCTTGAGGCTTGGAAGCGAGAGCTGCAGGAGGAGGTTGAGCGGACCGTGCACCATATGCGCGACGACGCCAATAATCACGCCGACCCCTCCGATCGCGCGACCCAGGAGGAGGAGTTTGCTTTAGAGTTGCGCGCCCGCGACCGCGAGCGCAAGCTGATTCGCAAGATCGACCAGGCGCTCGGCCGTATCCGCAAAGGCGACTACGGCTTCTGCGAGCAGTGTGGTATCGAGATTGGGTTGCGCCGCCTGGAGGCGCGTCCGACCGCGACGCTCTGCATCGATTGTAAGTCGCTGGAAGAGATCCGCGAGCGCCAACGGGTCGCCTGAAAGGTCTCAGCGCGGGGGGGGGGGCTGGCGCGCGCGGAGGTTGTTCAGTGCCGCGCTGCCCCCGTAGGCTCTCCGCTCCTCCTGCGAAAAGACTCTCCCTCTCCCTGTGTGGGCTCGTCCGGGACCGCCTGGCTTGAAGCTGAACAGGTCGCCGGGGCTCTCCCCCTCTCCTGGTGACCCTTAGCGGCTCTCCGTCTCTTCTGTTAGTTGCGCGAGTACCTCGGCGTGATGCTCCTGGACGAGCGCGTCGAGGAGCTCATCGAGACTGCCATTGAGTGTCTGTTCGAGTTTATAAAGGGTTAAGCCGATGCGATGATCGGTAACACGCCCCTGTGGGAAGTTATAGGTACGGATGCGCTCTGAGCGGTCGCCGGAGCCGACGGCCAGGCGGCGCTGCTCGCTGCGCTCGGCCTGCGCTTGGGCTCGTTCACGCTCGATCAGGCGTGCCTGGAGCAACGCCATGGCCTTGGCGCGGTTTTTGTGCTGAGAGCGCTCGTCCTGACACTCGACTACGACGCCGGTCGGTAGGTGGGTGATGCGGATCGCCGAGTCGGTCGTGTTGACGTGCTGCCCGCCGGCTCCCGAGGAGCGGAAGGTGTCGATGCGCAGCTCGTTGGTGTCGATTTCGATGGCATCGACTTCGGCGATCTCCGGAAGGATGGCCACGGTGCAGGCCGAGGTGTGGATCCGACCTTGCGATTCAGTGACTGGGACACGCTGTACACGGTGTGCGCCCGACTCGAACTTCAGGCGTGAGTAGACGCCACGACCGTTGATGCGAGCGATGATCTCGCGGTAGCCGCCGTGCTCGCCCTCACGCGCGGAGAGGACCTCGGTTTGCCAATTCTGTTGTTCGGCGTATCGGGTGTACATCCGGAATAGATCCCCGGCAAAGAGCGCGGCCTCATCTCCGCCGGTGCCGGCACGTACCTCCAGGAAGACGTTGCGGTCATCGTTCGGATCTTGCGGCACCAAGTGGTGCTGCAGGCGTTGCTCGATCTGTTCCAGGGTCGAGCGCGTGTTCGTCAACTCCTCCTGGGCCAGGGCCCGAATCTCTGGGTCGCTGTCCTCGCACATGGCCTCCGCGCCGTCGACCGTGTCGACTGCTCGGCGGTAGGCTTGCAGGTCCCGGACGACCGGTTCGAGTCGGGCGTACTCCCGAGAGAGTTCGGCAAAGCGCCGAGGATCGGCGGCGACGTCAGGCTCCGCTAGCTGCGCGCCAATCTCCTCGTGCCTCTCCGCCATCCGCTCCAGTTTGTCTCGAATCGTCGCTTTCACCGGACCTCTCTACAACTTGTTGATCAATGGCTAATGTCTGTAGGGCGTGTTGAATGCGCGTACGCTCCCCTGTGGCGGCGGCTGCACGCAGTCCGACCGTCGGGGCGTGGATGAGCCGACGGGTTAGCGTGTGTGTCAGCCACTCGATAACCTCCTGCGGATCGTCGCCGCGCTGCAGACGGCGAGCCGCCTGTGCGCGTGACGCCCGGGCGTAGCTGCGGGCGCGCTCGCGGAAGGTGCGAATGGCCTCGCCAGCATCGCGGGCGCGCCGCCACTGCAGGTAGTGCCCGACCTGGCGCTCGACAATGGCCTCGGCTTGTTGGGCAGCCTCGCGGCGCGAGCGCATGTTTTCAGCGACGACCTCGCGAAGGTCGTCGACCGTGTAGAGGTAGACGTCGTCCATCTCGCCTGCCTCTGGCTCAATGTCGCGGGGGACGGCCAGATCAAGCATGAACATCGGGCGGTGGCGGCGCTGACGAATCGCCCGCTCGACGGTGCCTTTGCCTAAGATAGGCAGCGGGCTGCCGGTTGAGGCGACCACGATATCGGCCTCGCCCAGCCGTCGCGATAGATCGCTAAGGCCCATCGCCTCGCCTTCGTGAGCTTCGGCTAGGCGCTTGGCCCGTTCGACGTTGCGGTTGGCGACCAAGACTCGGCCGATCCCGTTCTGTGACAGGTGGCGGGCGACCAGCTCGATAGTCTCGCCAGCGCCGATAAGCATCGCGGTGCGCTTGGGAAAGTCGTCGAAGATCTGCTTGGCCATGGTGACCGCCGCGAAAGCCACCGAGATCGGGTTCGAGCCGATGTCGGTGTCGGTGCGCACCTGCTTGGCTACCGCGAAGGCGTGCTGAAAGAGGCGATCCAGTACGGCCCCGAGGCTGCCGGCCGTAGAGGCCTTCTGATAGGCATCTTTGACTTGGCCAAGGATCTGCGGCTCGCCGAGCACGAGCGAGTCGAGGCCAGCGGAGACACGCATCAGGTGGCGCATCGCTTCGGTGCTGCGGCGCACGTAAAGGTGCGGGCGAATCTTGCGCAGGTCGACGCGCTGGTGACGGGCCAGCCAGCCGATGACAACCTCGGGGTCGGTGTGCGATAGACGCACGTAGACCTCGGTACGGTTGCAGGTCGAGAGGATCGCGATCTCCTCAGCGCCGGTCTCCGTCTTCGCTGCCTGCAGCGCGTCGTGCAAGGTCTCGGCATTGAACGCAAGACTCTCGCGGACCGCAACGGGCGCACTCTCGTGGTTCAATCCAATCGCAAAAAGTGGCATAGGGCTAGCGTCCGTCCGCTTGTTTAGGGCACCATCAAGACTCTACCGCGTATTGTCACGAAAGGCGACGGCCCTGGTAAAGTACCGCTTCCGCAAAAAAATGCCCGATCTCACACTAGGTTGTCGGCGGCGCCGGAAACTGCGCCAATTTGCCGCCCCGATGCGCGGCCGGTGCATTCGCGGATCGGTCGCGGGGCCGTGCCAGGTGCTCGCCCTATGGTAATGGCTGTGGCGGTCTCTATGGCGATGTCTCAGGTTCGCTCTCGGCGGCGCTTGTGGCCCCGGTGGTCGGCCTCGGGCTGGGGGCGATTGTTTCTGGTCCCGGTCCTGGTCGGCACGGTTGCTCTGCTGAGTGGTTGTGCGCTGTTCAGGGAGTCGCCGCCGGAGCCAAAGCAAGAGGCGGCGCAGATTGAGCCGCCGGAGTGGCAGATCGATCCGCGAACGGCCGCGATTCGCCACCTGTTGATTGCCGGTGTGGCGCTGCAGCGCGAACAGCCGGAGCAGGCGCTGGTTCACTATAGCCAAGCCATGCGTTTGACGCGTGACCCGCTGGTGGTCGAGCGCGCCGTGCAGCTGGCGGTGCTGCTGCAAGACGACGAGCGGGCCGAGGCGGCTGCGCAGCGCTGGAGCGAGCTCGCCCCGGAGCGTATTGAGGCGCATCAGTTGCTCGGATTGCTGGCACTGCGGCGTGGCGAGGTGGAGCAAGGGCGGGTGCATTGGGCGCGGTTTGTGGAGGGGTGGCCCGGCTCAACGGGCGATGCCTTTGTGCAGTTGTTGCGCCTGCTCGATCACGGCGTCGACGAGGCGGCTGCGTTTGCAGCCTTGGCTGAGGTGGCCGCTGAGTATGCCGATATCGCACAGGCGCAGTGGGTGCTGGCACAGAGTGCCGAGCGCGCCGGAGAGCCGCAGCGGGCGCTGAGCGCGGCGGCACAGGCATTGACCTTGGCGGAGTCCGACGCTCGGCTCTATCCGCGCATCGCCCTGTTTAAGGGCTCTTTGTTGCAGCGCCAAGGCGATGTGCAGATGGCCCTGGAGCTCTTCGAAGAGGCTCTGAAGGTGGCTCCCGAGCACGTCGATCTGCTCTACGGTCGGGGGATTGCGCGCGCTGCCGCTGGCGATGATCGAGGAGCCGAGGCCGACTTTCGGCGGGTCTTGGCGCAGGCGCCGCATGATCCGCATGCACAGAATGCGCTTGGCTATACGCTGGCTGATCAGGGGCGCGATCTTGAGGAGGCCTACGAGCTGATCAGCAGGGCGTTGGCGCGGCGCCCAGAGAGTGCTGCTATCCTCGATAGCAAGGGCTGGGTGCTCTATCGCATGGGAGAGCTGGAGCGCGCTTTGGAGTATTTAGAGCGGGCCTTCGAGAAGGAGCAAGACGCTGAGATCGCGGCGCACTTAGGCGAAGTGCTGTGGGAGCTGGGAGAGCGTGAGCGCGCCCGTGCGGTCTGGCGCGAGGCGGTCGCCGAGGATCCCGAGCACCAGGTTTTGAGGGAGACGTTGCAGCGCTACGGGGTGGATCCGGGTGATGAGTGATGTGCGGGCGGATGGCAGCGTGTGGGGCCGCGGGTTGGCTGGTCAGCGGGGTGGCGTAAGAGGGGGGTGCCGCCGTTCCAGGTCGTGGTTTTGGCGGTCTCGTCGGGTGCTGCGGGCCGGCGGGTTCCTGTTGTGGTTCGGTTGTGTCGTCACGCTCGGCGGTTGCGCCTGGTGGGTCGATCCGGATGAGCGCGAGCGCGCTCACCGCGATTTCCTCGCCGAGCGTGCCGACTTGACCCACTGGACGGTTCAGGGGCGTGCGGCAGCGCGTGCCAATGGCGACGGCGCCACGCTCGGTTTGCGTTGGCAACAGCTCGATGAGACGTTTGATATTCGCCTCTCCGGGCCTTTCGGGGCGGGTGCGGTGCGGGTCAGCGGTCACCCTGGGGCGGTCGTCTTGGATGACGGCTCCGGGCAGACCTTCTGGGCGCCTGATCCCGAGACCTTGGTTGCTCGCCATGCCGGGTATGCCTTGCCGGTCTCGGCGCTACGCTACTGGATCCTTGGGGTGGAGAGTGAGGGCCTAGAGCTTGAGCGGCTCGATCTTGATACGCAGGGGCGGCCCAGTTTGCTGATCGAGGACGGTTGGCGGGTCGAGTATCGTGGTTGGGCGCAAGTCGATGGGGTCAGTCTGCCGGCACGGATCGATCTGCAGAAGGGCAGCAAACAGCTGCGGGTGGCGCTCTCTGGTTGGCAGCTCGAGGCGGGCCGTGGCGAATGAATGGGCGGGCGAGTGCTTCACGTGACCCGGATGGTCGGGGCCCCGGAGCTGCAGCAGGAGGGATGGATGGGGTGATGCAACCGAGCGACGAGTGGACACGCTGGACGGCGCCAGCCAAGGTCAATCTCTTTTTGCACATTCGCGGGCGGCGCGCGGACGGCTACCACGAGTTGCAGACCGCCTTTCAGTTGCTCGATTTTGGTGATGAGGTCTGGCTGCGCCCGCGCCGGGACGGGCAAGTGGTGCGTCACTACGAGCTGCCGGGAGTGGCGCCCGCCGATGACCTAACTGTGCGTGCCGCACGAGCCCTGCAGGCGACCCTGCCGGGAGGCGAGGCACCCGCAGCGGAGGGTGGCAGCTCGAGGCGGGCCGTGGCGAATGAATGGGCGGGCGAGTGCTTCACGTGACCCGGATGGTCGGGGCCCCGGAGCTGCAGCAGGAGGGATGG
>NZ_NRRN01000005.1 GCF_016583625.1 Halorhodospira abdelmalekii
TCACGCTGCCGCGCTCGTCATCGCGCGGCGCGCCCTGAACCTCTCGGAGCGACCCAATCGCCGCGCCAGAACCGCCCGCCCCCTACCTGCAAGGAATCGGGGGCGGCACGTCTGGGCGTTTTGGAGAGAGGTCGCCCGTGAGCAGCGACGGATGTACCGTGTCGGCGGTCGGTCAATCGACCGATCCCGCTCGCCACCGACCCCTCCGGGCACGGCGCGGGCGGCGATCCATTCGCCGGCGGTTGGCGCGATTCCAACCCGCTAATCGTAAGCAGCACTGTTCGGCTTACGTCCGTAGGAATGGTTTTCTATGGTTTTAGGAACGGTTTTAACGCGCCCGAAGGCAACATGGAGCACCCGCAATGGCGAGGGTGCGGAGGTCCGGCGGAGTCCTCAGGCCGTGGCACGGCGGTGGAGGACAGGCTGGTGCAAGCGGCCTGTGCTCGGATACTGACCGCCATCTACCGTGAGATGCCCGTCTCAGTTGCACCATCTTGCCATGGCGACGCTTGACGTTATTAACGCGGAGCGTCACTATTGAGTCATGATCATCTCGTTCAAATGTAGGGATACCGAGAAGCTGGCCAGCGGGCAGCGCGTCAAACGCTTTGTGAATTTTGAGCGGGTTGCGCTGAGGAAGCTCCGCCAGCTTCAAGTCGCAAACCAGCTGGAGGACCTTAAGGTACCGCCCGGCAACAGGTTGGAAGCGTTGAGTGGTGATCGCCGAGGCCAGTACAGCATCCGGATTAACCAGCAATTTCGATTGTGCTTCCGGTGGACGAAAGCTGGCGCGGAAGATGTCGAAATCGTTGATTACCATTAGGGGGTGACTTATGCGCGATATTGATCCTGTAACGCCTGGCGAGCTGCTAAAAGAAGAGTTTCTTGAGCCTATGGGGATCTCTCAGTATCGACTTGCCAAAGAAATTGGAGTGCCGGCTCAGCGTATTGGACAAATCATTGCTGGGAAGCGCTCTATAACCGCCGATACGGATCTACGACTCTGTCGTTTCTTTGGACTATCCAATGGCTATTGGCTTCGGGCGCAAGCTGCTTACGATACTGAGGTGACTGAAGATGCTTTGGCCGAGCAGCTGAGTAATATTCGACCCTGGAATTCGGGCTCACCCGCAGATCGCAGGGCATAACCAGTCGCGTCACGCGGACGCGCTAAAGCGCGCCGGTGCGCTTTGCCGTTACGCATCGTTTACCAGGCTCGGTTTTGACAAGCACCATCGAATCTTCAGCGCAGACACGCAATAAGGGATAATGACCATCAACACCACCAACCTTATCAACTTCGTCTTCGAGATCGCCAACAAGCTCCGCGGCCCCTACCGGCCGCCGCAGTATCGGAAAGTGATGCTGCCCATGACGGTGTTGCGTCGCCTGGACTGCGTGCTGGCGCCCACCAAGGAGCAGGTGCTGAAGGAATACGAGAAGCTGCAAGCCCGCGGCCTGGAGGGGGATGCCCTGCACAAGGTTCTCGCGCGCAAGGCCAGCCAGGGGCGTCAGCATCCGCTCTACAACATCAGCCCCTACACCTTCGAAAAGCTGCTGGCGGACCCGGAGAACATCGCCACCAATCTCACCTGCTACATCAACGGCTTTTCCGAGTCCGCCCGGGCCATCTTCGAAGCCTTCGGCTTCGAGTCGGAGATTGAGAAGCTGGACAAGGCCAACCGGCTCTATCTGATCGTCAAGGAGTTTGCCGACCCGCGCATTGATCTGCACCCGGATCGGGTCAGAAACCACGACATGGGCTATGTCTTCGAGGAGCTGGTGCGAAAGTTCAACGAGCAGGCCAACGAGGAGGCCGGGGACCACTTCACCCCGCGCGAGGTGATCCGCCTGATGGCCCACCTGCTCTACACCGAAGACGAGGAGGTCTACACCCCTGGCATTGCCCGCACCATCTACGATCCCACCGCCGGTACCGGCGGCATGCTGTCGGTCTCCGAGGAGTACATCACCGAGCAAAACCCCCAGGCCCACCTGGCGCTCTACGGGCAGGAGTACAACGAGGAATCCTGGGCCATCTGCCGTTCAGATCTGCTGATCAAGGACGAGCCGGTGGACAACATTGCCTTTGGTGACACCCTGGGCGACGGCGAAACCGGCGATGGCCACCCGGACAAGACCTTCCACTACATGCTGGCGAACCCGCCCTTCGGCGTGGAGTGGAAGCCCCAGGAAGACTATGTGAAGAAAGAGCACAAGGAACTGGGCTTCAGCGGTCGCTTCGGCCCCGGCCTGCCGCGCATCAACGACGGCGCTACCCTGTTTCTGCTGCACATGCTCAGCAAAATGAAGCCCAGCCCTGAAAAAGGCGGCGAGGGCTCCAAGATCGCCATCGTCTTCAACGGCTCGCCCCTGTTCAACGGCGAGCCCGGCCCCAGCGAGAGCAACATCCGCCGCTGGATCATTGAGAAAGACTGGCTCGATGCCATCATTGCCCTGCCGGATCAGCTCTTCTACAACACCGGCATCTACACTTACATCTGGCTGGTCAGCAACCGCAAGTCCGACGAGCGCAAGGGCAAGGTGCAGCTTATCGACGGCACCCGCCACTACCGCAAGATGAAAAAGAGCCTGGGCAACAAGCGCAACGAGCTGGGCGATGAGCACATCGAGGAGCTGACCCGCCTCTACGCCGAGTTCACCGATGGCGCCACCTGCCGGGTGGGTCTGAACGGCGAACAGAGCGAGCGGGTCTGCTCGAAGGTCTTCGACAACCGCGACTTCGGCTACCTGAAAGTCACCGTGGAGTGCCCCCTGCGGCTCAACTTCCAGGCCAGCGCCGAGCGCATCGAGCGCCTGTGGCAGGAGACCGCCTTCATCAACCTTGCCACGAGCAAAAAACGCAAGAACCAGGCCGAGATGGAGGCCGAAGTGAAGGCCGGCGAGGCCACCCAGCAGCGCATCATCAGTATTCTGGAAGGGCTGTATGGCCGGCTCCATACCGACCGCGCCGAGTTCGAACCGCTGCTCAAGGCCGCCTTCAAGGAGGCCGGCGAGAAACTGCCTGCGCCGATCAAGAAGGCCATCCTCAACGCCCTGTCCGAGCGCGACCCCGAAGCCGCCATCTGCCGGGACAGCAAGGGTAACCCCGAGCCGGATACCGAACTGCGCGACACCGAGATCGTGCCGTTGCCTGCCGACGTTCCGCTACCGCTGCCCATCGGCTACGACAAGGACGCCGACAACAGCAAGCTGCTCGATCTCGTCCGCGACCACTGCGAGGCCTACCTGGCCCGCGAGGTTCTGCCCTTCGTCGACGATGCCTGGATCGATCACAGCAAAACGAAGGTGGGCTATGAAATCCCCATCAACCGGCATTTCTATGTCTACGAACCGCCCCGCCCGCTGGAGGAAATCGAGCAGGATATCCAGAGCCTGGAAGGCGAGATACTGGAGATGCTGAAAAAGGTGACGGCATGAGCGCGGGCGAACTGATTCTCTACCGCAGCGAGGATGGCCGGGCGGAGATCCAGCTCCGCGCCGAGGGCCAGACCGTCTGGCTGACCCAGGCGGAGATGGCGGATCTCTTCGACACCTCCGTGCCCAACATCAATACCCACATCCGGAACATCCTCAGAGAGAGGGAGTTAGAGGAGGGGGCAACTATTAAGGATGACTTAATAGTTCGCCAGGAAGGCGGCCGCCAGGTGCGCCGAACGGTCAAATTTTACAGCCTGCCAATGATTCTGGCTGTCGGATACCGGGTTCAGTCCCCCCGGGGCACCCAGTTCCGCCAGTGGGCCACCGCTCATCTGGAGGAGTACCTGGTCAAGGGCTTCGTTATGAACGACGAGCGCCTGAAGGAGCCCGGTGGCTGGGACTACTTCGACGAGCTGCTGGCCCGCATCCGCGATATCCGCGCCTCGGAGAAGCGTTTCTACCAGAAGGTGCGCGATCTGTTCGCCCTGTCCAGCGACTACCGGCCCGACGACCGCGACGCGCAGACCTTCTTCGCCGAGGTGCAGAACAAGCTGCTCTACGCGGTCACCGGCCACACCGCTGCTGAAATCGTGGTCCGGCGCGCCGACGCCGATTCCCCCAATATGGCGCTGACCAGTTGGAAGGGCGCGCGGGTGCGCAAGCAGGATGTCACCATCGCCAAGAACTACCTCACCGCCGACGAGGTGGACACCCTCAACCGCCTGGTGGTGATCTTCCTCGAACAGGCCGAACTGCGCGCCAAGGAGCGTAAGGACCTGACCCTGGACTACTGGCGCCACAATGTGGACCGGCTGCTGGAATTCAACGAGCGGCCCGTCCTCGACGGGGCAGGCAGCATCAGCCGTGACCGCATGGAACAGATCGCCCACCAGCGCTACGAGCAGTTCGACGCCCAGCGGCGGCGGGACGAGGCGCTGGCGGCCGATGCCGAGGAGTTGCGGGAACTGGAGGCGCTGGAGGAGAAGATTAAACGGCAGGGCGACCAGTCATGACGAAGCAACATTACGAAAGCTATAAAGAAACGGGTAACCCATGGCTCGGCAAAGTGCCGTCGGAATGGCAGGTACGCCGCGCTGATTTTGTTATCAAAAGCCGCAAGCTCCAGATCAGTCCCTCAGAACTGGAGAATAGGGATGTTTACCATTTCGCGATTCCCACCGTTCAGGCTACGGGCGCGGGTGCCGTTGAAGAAGGAGAATCGATTGATAGTGGCAAATTGATTATTAATGAGCCTCAGGTTCTTGTGTCGAAGCTGAACCCTCGAAAGGCAACGGTTGCCGTTGCTGAGCCTCACCCAGACTATCTAACGGTTGCCTCCACGGAGTTCGTGCCGCTTATTCCATGGGAAGCCGACCTGAACTACATGTTCTATGTCTGGAAAAGCCAAAAGGTCACGGACCGCCTTGCGTCATTTGTCCAGTCAGTGACACGCAGCCATCAGCGCTGTGACCCAGCAGAGATCACGAAAATACCTTGGGCATGGCCAAGTCAGGACCAACAACAAAAAATCGCCGCCTTCCTCGACCGCAAGACCGCCGAGATCGACACCCTGATCGCCAAAAAGCACCGCCTGCTCGACCGGCTGGCCGAAAAGCGCACCGCCCTGATCACCCGCGCCGTCACCAAGGGCCTGAACCCCGATGCCCCCATGAAAGACAGCGGCATCGAGTGGCTGGGGGAGATTCCGGCGCATTGGGATGTTGCGCGGCTGAAAAATATCACTCAACTCGAAAGCGGCCACACTCCAAGCAAGTCGAAGCCGGAGTTCTGGGTGGATTGTGATATTCCCTGGGTATCTTTGAGAGACACAAAATTACTAGCCGATAACGATTACATTAGCCAGACACACACATACATAAACAAAGCAGGGTTAGCAGGTTCATCAGCTCGACTACTGCCGGCCGGTACCGTGATTTTTACGCGTGATGCCACAGTTGGTCTTGTTTCAATTACAGAGGTGGAAATGGCAGTTTCGCAACACCTCATTGCGTGGATACCCAGCGAGAAGATTGATAAAGACTACTTGCTATTCGTGTTCGAGGCTATGCGAGACTATTTGCACAGCCTGGAATTTGGATCGACCGTCCGGACCATTGGGATGGATGATATCAGGCGACTTGTAGGGCCTGTTCCACCGGTAAGAGAGCAGTTGGAAGTTGTCGATTTTGTGCTGGCCGAGCGGGATAGGTTGAAGAATCTAGAAGCGAGAGTTAATGAAGCAATCGAAAAGCTTCAAGAGTACCGCTCCGCCCTAATCACCAACGCCGTCACCGGCCAGATCAAGGTGGACTGAAAGGCAGGCCGAAAAAACGAAAGGCCCCTGCGAACCCGCCGGGGCCATAACGCCGACCGGGCACTCCCAGTCCGTGAGCGTTAGTGTAGCCAGACGAGGCCGGAACAGGAATAAGCCATGCACCAGGAAATCTACTTCGAACAGGCCATGGAGCAGTCGCTGATCGAGCAGGGTGGCTACGAGCGCGGCGATCCTGGCGGTTTCGATCCGGTGCGGGCGCTGTTCCCGGAGGAAGTCATTGCCTTCGTCTCCGCCAGCCAGCCCGAGCGCTGGCAATCGCTGGTCAAGCTGCACGGCGACAAGGCGGGGGAGGTGCTGCTGGGCGCGCTGGTCAAGGAGCTGGCCTCCAAGAATGCCTTGCATGTGCTGCGCCACGGCTTCAAGTGCTTCGGCAAGACCTTCCGCCTGGCCTATTTCGCGCCGAATACCGGCATGAACCCGGACGCGGCCGAGGCGTACGGCCATAACCGCCTGCGGGTGACCCGGCAGGTGCATTTCAGCGAGAAGCACCCGAAGAAATCGCTGGACATGGTGCTGTCGGTCAATGGCCTGCCGGTGGTGACGCTGGAGCTGAAGAACCCCATGACCGGGCAGACGGTGGACGACGCCATGCGCCAATACCGGCGCGACCGCGACCCCGCCGAGCCCATCTTCCGCTTCAAGGAGCGCTCACTGGTCCATTTCGCCGTGGACCCGGACCAGGCCTTCATGACCACCCGCCTGATCGGCGACGACACCCGCTTTCTGCCCTTCAACCGCGGTCACAATTTCGGCGCCGGCAATCCACCTGCCCAGGACGGTGGTTACCGCACCGGGTATCTGTGGGAGCAGGTGCTAACCCGCGACAGCCTGATGGACATCCTCGCCCGCTTTCTGCACCTGGAGGTCAGCGAGAGTAAGGTCACCACCAAAAAGGGCGTTAAACGCCACAAGAAGGAAACCCTGATCTTCCCCCGCTATCACCAACTCGACGCGGTGCGCAAGCTGATCGACTCCGCACGCGAGAAGGGGCCGGGGCACAACTATCTGGTGCAGCACTCGGCGGGGTCGGGCAAGTCCAACTCCATCGCCTGGCTGGCCCATCGGCTCTCCAGTCTGCACGATGCCGAGGACAACAAGGTCTTCGATACCGTGGTGGTGATCACCGACCGCCGGGTGCTGGACCAGCAGTTGCAGAACACCATCTACCAGTTCGAGCACAAGCAGGGGGTGGTGCAGAAGATCGACGAGAACACCCAGCAACTCGCCCAGGCGCTCTCATCCGGCGTGCCGATCATCATCTCCACCATCCAGAAGTTCCCCTTCATCACCCAGGCCATGGAGACCCTCGCCAAGAAGGGCGAGGCGGTAGCGCTCAACACCGGCGGCAAGCGCTTCGCGGTCATCGTGGACGAAGCCCACAGCTCCCAGTCCGGCGAGACGGCCATGGAGCTGCGCAAGGTGCTCAACCGCGACGGTATCGAATCGGCCATTGCCGAGGAGTTTCTGGATGCGGAGGAGGAAGAGCTCTCCGAGGAGGCGCGGCGGGAACTGTTCAAGGAGATGCTCAAGCGCCCGCGCCAACCCAATATCAGCTTCTTCGCCTTCACCGCCACACCCAAATTCAAGACCCAGGCGGTCTTCAACGAGCCCGGCCCGGACGGCCAGCCGCCGTTTCACCTCTACTCCATGCGTCAGGCCATCGAGGAAGGCTTCATCATGGATGTGCTGGAGCACTACACCACCTACAAGACCTACTACGGGCTGATTAAGTCGATCGAGGACGATCCGCGAGTGCCGAAGCGCAAGGCCGCCCGGGCGCTGGCACGCTTCATGTCGCTGCACCCGTACAACATCGCCCAGAAGGTGGAGGTGATTGTCGAGCACTTCCGCCACAACACCCGCCACCGCATCGGGGGCCGGGCCAAGGCGATGGTAGTCACCGCCTCGCGCCTGCACGCGGTGCGCTACAAGCTGGCCTTCGACAAGTATATCCGGGACCACGACATCACCGGCATTCGCTCGCTGGTCGCCTTCTCCGGCAGCGTCACCGACCCGGATTTCCCCGATCAGTCCTACACCGAAGTGGGCATGAACGAGGGCATTAAGGAGTCCGAGCTGCCGGACCGTTTCGCCTCCGAGCACTACCAGGTGCTGCTGGTGGCGGAGAAGTACCAGACCGGCTTTGACCAGCCGCTGCTGCACACCATGTATGTGGACCGCCGGCTGGCGGGCATTCAGGCGGTGCAGACGCTCTCCCGTCTTAACCGGACCGCCCCCGGCAAGGAAGACACCTTTGTGCTCGATTTCGTCAACGAGCCGGCGGAGATCTTTGAAGCCTTTAAACCCTACTACGAAGTCACTCCCGCCGGGGAGCCCAGCGACCCCCACCAGCTCTACGACTTACAGCACCGGCTAGAAGAGCACCAGGTCTTCACCAGCGATGAGGTCAACGCTTTCGCCGAGATCTGGTACAAGAATCGCAACGAACCCACCGCACGGGATCACCAGAAGATCAACGCCCTTCTCGATCAGGCTGTGGAGCGCTATCAGGAACTGGACGACGACCATCAGGATCAGTTCAAGGGCCAGCTCGCCAGCTTTCGCAACCTCTACGCCTTCCTAGCACAGATCATCCCCTATCAGGACAGCAGTTTGGAAAAGCTCTACAGCTACGCCCGCTTTCTGCTCCACAAGCTGCCTCGGCGTGCTGGTGACACCGTGTTCGAGCTGGAAGACGAGGTTTCGCTGAAATACTACCGGCTGCAGAAGATCAGCGAGGGCGCCATCGACCTGGGCGTGGGTGAAGCGAAAGCGTTGTACGGGCCCACTGAGGTGGGCACCGGCAAGGCCGAGGATGACGAAGTGGAACTCTCCACCCTGATCGGCAAGCTCAACGAACGCTTCGGCACAGAGTTCACCCCCGCCGACCAGCTTTTTTTCGACCAGATCGCCGCAAGCGCCGTCGAAAACGACACCCTACGCGAAGCCGCTCAAGCCAACACCCGCGACAACTTCGCCTACGTCTTCAACCGCATGCTGGAGAACCTGTTCATCGAGCGCATGGACGGCAACGAGGAAATTTTCGGTCGCCTCATGAATGATGAGGATTTTAGGCGCGTGGCCGGGGAGCATCTGTTAGATGAGGTTTATGAGCGGTTGCAAGCAGGGGAGAACAACAATGCATAACAACAGCATGAACAGTATACAAAAAAATCCTCCCGCCAGAATTGAATATCTCAAGGTACGCAATTTTCGAGCGCTCAAGGATGTCGAATTCAAACAGCTCACACCGCTAACCGTGCTGCTGGGGCCCAATGGCAGTGGCAAGACTACTGTGTTTGATGTTTTCGCCTTTCTGTCGGAGTGCTTCGAATCCGGTCTTCGCCGCGCCTGGGACAAACGTGGGCGGGCGAAGGAGTTGAAAACTCGGTGTAGTGACGGGCCGGTCACCATCGAGATCAAATATCGAGAGCCGAACTATCCGCTGATTACATACCATTTGGCTGTCGATGAGAAGGACGGCAGGCCGGTAGTGATTGAGGAGTGGCTACAGTGGAGGCGTGGCAGTTATGGCAAGCCGTTCCGGTTCTTGGATTACAGGGAAGGACGGGGACAAGCAGTTAGCGGTGAGTTACCGGATGAGGACGACCAGCGTATTGAGGTGCCGCTGAATGCGCCTGATCTGCTGGCGGTCAATGCGTTGGGCCAATTTGCCGAACATCCGCGGGTCTCGGCACTGCGCACTTTCATTACCGGCTGGTATGTCTCCTATCTGTCGGCCGATAGTACCCGCGGACAACCAGAATCGGGGCCAGCAGAGCAGTTGAGCAAAAGCGGGGATAATCTCGCCAATGTTGTCCAGTATCTGTCCGAACGGCATCCCGACCAATTGGAACAAATCTTCGAAGTGCTGCGGCAACGTGTTCCCCGCGTCGAGCGGGTGTTGTCCGAGACCATGCCGGACGGCCGGCTGCTGCTGCAGATCAAGGACGCTCCGTTCAGTCATCCAGTGTTGGCCCGCTTCGCCTCTGACGGCACGCTCAAGATGCTGGCCTACCTAGTCCTTCTTTACGACCCGGCGCCGCCACCCTTTATCGGGATTGAGGAGCCGGAGAATTTCCTCCATCCCCGCCTGCTGCCCGAATTGGCCGAGGAGTGTCGGGCGGCCACCGCGAGAACGCAGTTGCTGGCGACGAGCCACTCTCCCTTCTTCTTGAACGCCCTCAAACCGGAGGAGGTGCGCGTGCTGTGGCGGAATGAACAAGGTTATACGCAGGCCCGACGGGCCGCGGATCTGCCGGGTGTGAGCGAGTTTATGGCCGAGGGTGCACTGCTCGGGCATCTGTGGATGGAGGGTCAGCTTGGTGTGGGGGATCCACTGACCAACCAGGGCGGTCCCACCCGGCCTGTTGGAGGGCAATCATAATGTCCGCACTGCACTTCGAACTTCTGGTGGAAGAGCCTTCCATGGAAGCCTTTCTGAACAGCTTACTACCCCGGTTGTTGCCACAAGATCGAAGCTTTCGAGTGTATCCCTTCCAGGGTAAAAAGGATTTGCTGGGTAAATTGCAAAACCGCCTGCGGGGTTATGCCGCGTGGTTGCCGGAGAACTATCGGGTTGTCGTGGTCGTTGATCGAGACGAAGACGACTGTCATCAGCTTAAGGACCGGCTGGACTCGATCAGTGCCAGTGCGGGCCTTCGTAGCCGAACCGCGACGGGTGATGACCGATGGCAAGTCGTTAATCGGATTGCTATAGAGGAATTGGAGGCCTGGTATTTTGGTGATTGGGAGGCGGTACGCGAAGTCTATTCGCGGGTGCCGGCCAACATTCCCAATCGGCAAGGATTTCGTGATCCTGATGCGATTACGGGCGGCACCTGGGAGGCTTTTGAGCGGATTCTTCAGCGGCACCGCTATTTCGAGACTGGACTGCGGAAAGTAGAAGCGGCCCGTGCGCTGGGGCAGGTTGTTGACCCAGTGCGTTCAACCTCACGCAGCTTTTCGCTGTTCTGCGCAACGCTCATCGGAGCAACGCCGTGAATGAAGCAATGGTCGAACAGGCCGCCCTCTGTTGGCTGGAGGCACTGGGATTCGATATCCTAAAAGGGACGGATGAGATCTTCTAAAGATCTCGTTTTTAGCATTTATTATCAATGGGTTAGTGGCAAACGGTGGGGTTTTTCGAGGCACCCTCCGGTCTTTTGGGTCGCAGGAGTAGGCCATGGCGGACAGCCGAGCGATGGTAGAGCGCTGGCAGTTCTGGATCGACCGGGGCGGCACCTTCACCGATGTCATCGCCCGTGTCCCCGATGGGCGTCTGATCGCCCGCAAGTTCCTCTCCGAGAACCCGGAGCAGTACAGCGACGCGGCCCTCCACGGGATCCGCGCCATCCTTGGCCTCCCTGCTGACGCCCCGATCCCGGCCGAGCGGATTGAGGCGGTGCGCATGGGCACCACGGTGGCGACCAACGCCCTGCTTGAGCACCGCGGCGAGCCCACCGTGCTCGCCATCACCGAGGGGTTCGCCGATCAGTTGCGCATCGGCTATCAGCACCGCCCGGATCTCTTCGACCGCCGGGTGCGCCTGCCGCAGATGCTCTACTCGGAGGTCCTGGAGGTCCCCGAGCGCCTGGGTGCCGACGGCGCGGTGGTCCGCCCGCTGGATGAGGCCTGCGTGCGCGAGCGCCTGGCCGCCGCCCACGGTGCCGGCTACCGGGCGCTGGCGGTGGTGCTCATGCACGCCTGGCGGGATGCTGGGCACGAGCAGGCGGTGGCGCGCATCGCCCGCGAGGTGGGTTTTACGCAGGTCTCCACCAGTGCGGAGGCCGCCGCTGTGATGAAGATCGTTGGCCGCGGTGACACCGCCGTGGTGGATGCCTACCTCTCGCCGGTGCTGCGCCGCTACGTCGACCGCCTGGCCGCGGAGCTGGGCGATGTGCCGTTGCTGTTCATGCAGTCTAACGGTGGGTTGACCAGCGCGGCGCACTTTCAGGGCAAGGACGCCATCCTCTCGGGTCCGGCCGGCGGGATCGTCGGGGCGGTGCGCACGGCGGCGATGGCCGGGTTCGAGCGGCTGATCAGCTTCGACATGGGTGGGACATCGACCGACGTAGCCCACTACGACGGCGCCTATGAGCGCACCTTCGAGACCGAGATCGCCGGCAACCGCATCCGCGCGCCGATGATGCAGATTCACACCGTCGCTGCTGGCGGTGGCTCCATCTGCCACTTCGACGGCATGAAGTATCGGGTCGGCCCGGACTCCGCTGGCGCCGATCCGGGACCAGCGGCCTATCGCCGGGGTGGCCCGTTGACCGTCACCGACTGCAACGTCCTGCTTGGCCTGATCCGGCCGGCGTTCTTCCCGCACCTCTTCGGTCCTGAGGCTGATCAGCCGCTGGATGCCGACGGGGTTCGCCAGGGCTTTGCCGAACTCGCCGAGCGAATCCGCGCCGAGACGGGTGACGCCCGCGATCCGGTGGCGGTCGCCGCCGGCTTCCGGCGCATCGCCGTGGAGAACATGGCGCAGGCGATCAAGCGCATCTCGGTACAGCGCGGCCACGATGTGACCCGCTACGCCCTCAACTGCTTCGGCGGCGCCGGCGGTCAGCACGCCTGTGCCGTGGCCGACTGCCTGGGCATCCGCACCGTCTTCATCCATCCGCTCGCGGGTGTGCTCTCGGCCTACGGCATGGGCCTGGCCGATATCACCGCCATGGCCCAGCGCAGCGTGGAGGCGCCGTTGGAGCCGGCCAGCGCGCCGCTGCTTGAGCGCGTCATCGACGAGCTCACCGCCGAGGTGCGGGCCGAGCTGGCCGAGCAGGGGCTGGCCGCCGCTGCAGCGACGGTGCGCGTGCAGGCACACATCCGCTACGCCGGCACCGACACCGCGCTGGTCGTCCCCGGTGGTACGGATCTGGCCGCCCTGGACGAGGCCTTCGCCCGGGTGCACCGGCAGCGCTTTGGCTTTGTACTGGAGGAGCGCCCGCGGGTGATTGAGGCGCTCAGCGTCGAGGCGATCCACCGCGCTGCGGCCGTGGAGCCCCCAGGCGACGAGGCGCCGTCGCCGGCCGAATTGCCGCAGCCGTTGGCCCGGGTGCAGGCCTGGGACGGGCAGCAGATGGTCGAGCAACCGGTCTACGCCCGCGCCGACCTGGTGCCGGGCATGCACATCCCGGGACCGGCGATCCTCCAGGAGGAGAACGCCACCACGGTGATCGATGCCGGCTGGGAGGGCGAGGTCACCGCCTGCGATCATCTGATCCTGCGCCGCTCGGTGACCGCCGGGGAGGTGGCGCCGGCGCAGACGACGCGGGTGGACACCCGCCGTCCCGATCCGGTGCTGCTTGAGGTCTTCAACAACCTCTTCCGCTCCATCGCCGAGCAGATGGGGACGACGCTCGCCGGCACCGCGCAGTCGGTGAACATCAAGGAGCGGCTCGACTTCTCCTGCGCGCTCTTTGATGCCGAGGCGAACCTGGTGGCCAACGCGCCGCACATCCCGGTCCACCTCGGCTCGATGTCGGAATCGGTGCGCGCCATCCTGCGCGCCCGTGGCGCGAGCATGCGTCCCGGCGATGTCTACCTGCTCAACGACCCGTACCACGGCGGCACTCACCTGCCGGATCTCACGGCGGTGACGCCGGTCTTCTCCGCGGATGGCGACGAGCTGCTCTTCTTCTGCGCCAGCCGCGGCCACCACGCCGATGTAGGCGGTCGCACGCCGGGGTCGATGCCGGCGGACTCCACCTGCGTGAGCGAGGAGGGGGTGCTCATCAACAACCTCCAGGTCGTCGCCGAGGGGCGCTTGCTGGAAGAGGCGTTCACCGCGGCAATGAGCGCCGGGCCGTATCCGGCGCGCAACGTGGCGCAGAACGTCGCCGACCTGAAGGCGCAGATCGCTGCCAACGAGAAGGGCGTGACGGAGCTGCGGCGCATGGTCGAACAGTTCGGCCTGCCGGTGGTCCAGGCCTACATGGGGTTCGTCCAGGAGAACGCCGCTGAGCATGTGCGCCGGATCATCGATGGGCTCAGCGACGGTGACTTCACCGTCGAGATGGACAATGGGGCGCAGATCTGCGTGGCGGTGCGCCCTGATCACGCCGCCCGCCGGGTGCGTATCGACTTTGCCGGGACGTCGGAGCAGCTGACGCAGAGCAACTTCAATGCGCCGCTGGCCATCACCCGGGCGGCGACGCTCTACGTCTTCCGCACGCTGGTCGATGACGACATCCCGCTCAACGACGGCTGCCTGCAACCGCTGGAGATCGTCGTGCCGGAGGGCTCGATGCTCAACCCGCGCCATCCGGCGGCTGTGGTCGCTGGCAACGTGGAGACCTCCCAGGCGGTCACCGATGCCCTCTACGGGGCATTGGGGGCAATGGCCGCCAGCCAGGGCACCATGAACAACCTGACCTTCGGCAACCAGCGCCACCAGTACTACGAGACCCTCTGTGGCGGTGCCGGGGCCGGGCCGGGATTCGCCGGCAGCTCGGCGGTGCACACGCACATGACCAACTCGCGCCTGACCGACCCGGAGGTCCTCGAGTGGCGCTACCCGGTGCGCGTCGAGCGTTTCGCCATCCGCCACGGCAGCGGCGGCGCCGGGGCGTATCCCGGCGGGGATGGTGTAATCCGGCGGCTGCGCTTCCTCGAGCCGATGACGGTGGTTACGCTGATGAACCGGCGTCGGGTGCCGCCCTTCGGGCTGGCCGGAGGCGGAGACGCGGCGTGCGGGCGCAATGCCGTCGAGCGCAGCGACGGCAGCGTCGAGGAGCTGCCGGGCACCGCCATCCGGGAGCTCGGGGCGGGTGACCAGATCGTTATCGAGACTCCCGGTGGGGGCGGATACGGGGCCGCCTGAGCGCCGCCCCCGGGCTGTTCGGTGGTATCAGGGTTGCTTGTCCCGGTTCCCCCCGGCCCCCGGTTCCACCCGGTTCCCCAGATCCATAACAAGTCACGCCGCGCGGACGCGCTAAGGCGTATCGGTGCACTTTAACGGGAGGCTTGACAGCTGCAGGTTAGCGGCTACACTTGTGAACCGTCCCTTTCGGGCCAGATCAGGAAGATCGGCCAGGGAACGTGAACCGATCAAGGATCGGTGAAGATCAAGGATCAAGGAGTATGGCGATGGAACGCCTCATGCGTCCGATACCTCTCTTAGGCGGACTGCTGCCGCTACGCAGCTTCCCCCGTGCTTTTCTCATCCTGCTCTCGCACTTCTACGCTCTACTTGCCTGGATGGCGCTCGGCAGTGCCGCCTTGGCCAGGTCGCGGTGGACGCTGCCGGGGTGGGTGGTGCGGTGAAGAGCATGGAAACAACGATCCTAACCGACTCACAAGAGTGTTTTGGCCCTTACGACTTGCCGGCTGCCGTCTTGGCACCCTTACCGGCGGGGGTGGCGGCGGCCCCTAGCGATCCGAAGCACGGGCTGCGTTTCATGCGTCTGCAGCAGGAGCTGCAGCGTCTCGACGGTACCGATTTTGCCTGGGTTGCCGAGGAGGCCATCGCCCTGCTGGCAACGGAGGGCAAAGATCTGCGGGTGCTCGGCTATCTCTGTCTGAGTGCGCTCCAGCAGCACGGCGTGACTGGGCTGAGAGCCGGTTTGGCAGCTCTGCGCGAGACCCTTGTACGCTTTGCCGCTGAGCTCTATCCGCAGCGTGAACAGGGGCAGCGGGCGGCGATCGAGTGGCTGAGTCAGCAGCGCTTGCTCGCCTTTTTGAGGCAGGCGGCGGAGCAGGCGGCGAGCAGTGCCGAACTGGCGGCACTGAGCAGCGAGGTGGCGGCAGTGGAGCAAGTGATTGCCACCCACTTTGCCGAGTCGCCAGAGCCGCCAAGCCTCAGGGCGCTGCGTGATGTCATTGCGCGCTACCGCAGCGCGCCGGCAGTCGATCGGATGAGGGGGGCAAGCGAGTCTGCCGCTGTAGCCTCATTCTCTGCGCAATCGGCCTGGTCTGCGGCAGGGAGTGCTTCGGGCGATTCTTCTGGTGCCCCTCTTGCCTCCGGTAACCCCGGTAACCCCAGTAACCCCCGTGACATTGCGAGTGTCGACGCTTCCGGTGCTGGTGGCGAACCGGACGGTGGCAAGCCGGATGGGGGTGGCGAAGGGGCAGCGGGCAGGGCAACCAGTCAGGGCTCCGCAATCGGCGCAAAGAGTGTTTTAGAGTCGTCGCAAGAGTCGATTGGTCAATCGGACGAGCCCCCTGACAGCGAACGCAGCTTGGGAAGACAGCTGCGAGTCATCCTCGACTACCTGCGCGAGCGTCAAGAGTGGGGGCGCATGGTGGCGCTGAGCCGTGCCTGGAAGTGGGGCGGCTTAGGGGAGTTGGGCGCGCTGGCCACCGCCGGCCGCCTGCCTTTCGAGCCGCCGCGGGCGCCCTCGCTGCAGGCGATTCATACGGCCCTAGAAGGGCGTGACTGGCAGGGCGCCTTCTTAGCGGCTGAGCGCGCCTTTCTGGAACCGGGCGGGCATCTCCACTTGGGCATCCAGGCGGCAGCTGAGCGGGCCGCGCAAGGCATGGAGCGCGCCGATCTAGCTGCCCGGTTGCGCCATGAGAGTCGCGGGCTCGCCGAGCGCTTTCCGGAGCTGGTACAACTGACCTTCGTCGACGGCACCCCGCTGTTGCCGGCGGGCGAGCAGGCGTGGTTTGCAGCGCTGACAGCCAATCCAGCTCCGGATCTGACCCCAACCCTAAACTCAAGCCCAAACCCAGGCCCAAATCCGGGCTCTAGTCCGAGTTCAGCGGCGAGTTCAACCGTGCACCCGACGAGTGTGCCGGCGACCGCAACCCTGACCGCCGGTGAGGGCGCGCAACTGACGCTGCACGTCCAGGCCCGCATTGAGGTGACAACGGCTTGAGGAGGCGTATGGCACTATCCAGCGTTAACCAACGAGCCGTGGTGGCACCTACCAAGGAGCCGTGTAGCCGTGTAGCCGTGTAGCCGTGTAGCGGTGCAGCACCAACTAAGGACCCCAAGGAACCGCGTAGCAAACCACCAAGGAGAGGTGAGCCCGATGGGCAGTTATCAACAGGAAGTTCCGAAATCACGCGTCAACATCACGGTTGACGTCCAAAGTGGGCAGGCGAAAAAGACCCTCGAGTTGCCGCTGAAGCTGCTGCTGCTGGGCGACTACAGCAACGGCGGGGCCGAAGGCCGGATTGCCGAGCGCGAACGCATCCGGGTCGATAAGCACAATCTTGATGCGGTGCTGGCCAGTCTCTGCCCGCGTTTACAGATCCGCGTCGACAACACCTTTGCCAAGGATGGCAGCCAGGTCGGCGTCGATCTGACCTTTGACCGTTTCGAGGCCTTCGGCCCGGAGGCCGTCGCCCGCGCCATTCCGCAGGTCGATAACCTGTTGGCGATGCGCAATCTGCTTAAAGATCTGCGCTCCAACGTCCTCGATAACGCCAAGTTTCGTCGTGAGCTTGAACGCATCGTGCGCAATCAGCAGGAGCTGGCAGCGGTTCGCGGCGAGTTGATGCGCATTGCACCGCTGGAGAGTGCTGCGTGGCCGGGGGGTGAAGCCGCAGCGCCAGATGATGCAACGGCCACCACCGACCCTGCTGACGTCGCTGACGCTGCTGCCCCTGCTGGCAATGCTGCCCCCGCCGGTGCCACCGTTGCCGCCAATGCCGCCAACACCACCGCTGCCGCCAACACTGGCGATGCGCCCGCGAGCGCCGATCTGCCCGCAAGCACCGACATTCTTCCGCAATCGCAATGAACACGGAGAGCACCGTCATGGATTTGACCGCCGAGCGCACCCTGAGCCAGGCAGCACCCCATCCGGAAGGCCGTTTGGCGAGCCCTGCACCGCCCCAGTCGACCGCTACCGCTACCGCAATCCCTGCGCCTCAGGTGATGGCGCCAGCAGAGACGGCTACGGCCACAGCCACAACGATGGCCAAGGTGGAGCCGAGTGTGCCAGTCGCCACTGACTCAGTCGCCATTGACTCAGTCGCCACTGACCCAGTCGCCACTGACCCAGTCGCCAGTTACTCACGCCTCTGCGCCCTCGCCGCCATCGAGCCGGTCACCGGTACCCTCGAGATCGGCACCTTCAAAGACGCCACCGTCATGGCGGATATTCCGCTTGAGAGCCGGCTGACGGCGGCGCTGCACGTCTTTCTCGATCTCGCCGGAGAGAGTGCCTCGCCGGTCGAGCGCATCGATAAGAGTCTGCTCGATGAGTACATCGCCCGGATTGATGCGGCGGTCAGCGAACAGCTCGATGCAGTCTTCCACCACCCCGAGTTTCAGCGGATCGAGGCGGCGTGGCGCAGCCTGCGCTTTCTCGTCGAGCGCAGCGACCCGAAGGCCAACGTCAAGCTTGAACTGCTCGATCTCTCCAAGGCCGATCTGGTCGAGGAACTCGAGGATGTCACCGACATTACGCAGTCGGGTCTCTACCAGCACGTCTATGTGCAGGAGTACGACACCCCGGGCGGCGAGCCGGTCGCGGCGATGATCTCCGACTACGAGATCGGCTGCTCAGCGGCCGATATTACCCTGCTCAGCGAACTGTCGCGGATCGCCGCGGCGAGCCACTGCCCTTTTATCGCCGCCGCCGGGAAGTCGTTCTTCGGTAAGCCGTCGATCGACGAAGTGGTCAAGATCCCCGATATCTCCAGCTACCTCGATAAGGCCGAGTATGCGCGCTGGCGCGGATTCCGGGAGACCGCCGATGCGCGCTACGTCGGCTTGACCCTGCCGCGTTTCTTGCTGCGACTGCCCTACGGCGAGGACAACCCGGTGCGCAGCTTCGACTACACCGAGACGGTCAGCGGTCTCGATCACGAAAAGTACCTGTGGGGCAACGCCAGTTTCGCCTTCGCTGCGAACATGGCGCGCTCGTTTAAGGAGCACGGTTGGACCGTTAACATCCGCGGCCCCGAGGCCGGTGGGCGGCTTGAGCAGCTGCCGCTGCACCGCTTCGATCTAGGTCGTGGGACCCAAATCAAGATCCCGACCGAGGCGCTGATCTCCGAGAATAAAGAGCTCGAGCTGGCCGACGAGGGCTTTATCCCGCTGAGCTTCTATAAGAACAGTGACCACGCTTGCTTCTTCTCGGCCAACTCGGCGCAGCGGCCGGCGCAGTTCGCCGATACGGTCGCGACGGCGAACGCCCGGATCAACGCCCGCCTGCCCTATATCTTTCTCGTCTCGCGGTTGGCGCACTACTTAAAGGTGCTCCAGCGCGAAAACATCGGCACGGCGAAGAGCCGTCAGGACCTGGAGCACGAGCTGAACGACTGGCTGCAGACCCTGGTCACCAAGATGCAGAACCCCGATCCGACTCTGGTGGCGACTCGGCCGCTTCGGGAAGGGATCGTCCAGGTCGAGGAGGTCGCGGAGAACCCAGGGTTCTTCCGGGTCAGCATGGCGGTGATGCCGCACTTTCAAATTGAGGGTATCGATCTGAAGCTCTCACTGGTTTCGCAGCTGCCGGCCTAACCGGCCGGTTGCTCGAAAGAGGCGAGATCCGGCGGCGGGCGAGGGCTTACGTTCTTTAGCCAGGGAGTGGCTGACTTTGGCCAGGGAGTGGCTTAAGAGAAGCTGGTACTGGAGCTGAAGCTGAAGCTGAAGCTGAGATTGAAGCCGGCCGCCGGTCTCGCTACACGAAGGCAACATCAATTGCGATGGAATCGCACCCACGGAAAGCTCACGGAACGCACACGGAAGGAGCAGTAAAAAATGGCAATGCCTGCATATATGTGGCTCACGGACGATCAAGGCAACGAGATCGAGGGCTCGGTCAGCGTCATGGATCGTGAGGGCAGTATCGAAGTGCTCGGCTTCGAACACGAACTGCGCATCCCGACCGATAACGATACTGGGGCGCTGACCGGTACCCGCAAACACGAGGCGTTCGTCTTGACGAAGGCCTTCGATGCCTCCTCGCCCTACCTCTACAAGGCGTGCAGCAAGGGGCAGACGCTCGAGGAGCTGGTGCTGAGCTGGTATCAGATCGATGAGACCGGCAATGAAAAAGAGTACTTCCGCCACACCCTCAACGACGTCAAGATCACCTCGGTCAAGCCGGTGATGCACAACGTCAAGGAGTATGACAAGGAGCGTTTCCCGCACATGGAGCAAGTGGCGATCCGCTACGGGCGCATTACCTGGGCCTACATCGACGGCAACATCGAGTTCTCCGACTCGTGGACTGAAGGACGGTAAGCGGTGCTGTAAAGCGGTGCTGTGGTGAGTTCCGCAACGCAACGCAACGCAACGCAATGCAACGCAATGCAGCGGAGCGGAGCAGAGCCGCAAGGCCCGGCGGGTGGAAGGCCCGCACTCATGAAGGGGCTCTCGGCCGAAACAGCGGCGAGTGCAAGCAGCGAAGTAGCGGAGTAGCGCAGACAACGCGCAGATAGACAGCCAACGCCAAGGTTGCCAATGCCAAGGAGGCGCAATGAGCGGAGCCGGATTGCTCGATATCTTTGAAACCGTCGATCCTGATGAGCTGCCCGGTCTTGGGGCGAGCGTACACCACCACATTCAACGCCTGCTCAGCGCGCGGCGCGGCAGTCTGGTTCACATGCCGGAGTACGGTGTTGCGGCGCCGCCGGCGATTGATGCCGACTTCGATTACCGAGCGCCCTGGCTCGCAGCGCAGATTCAGGCGCTCATTTTGCGCTTTGAACCGCGGGTGCGCAGCGTTGAGGTGCTCGCTCGCATGCCGCGGGCGCGGGGGCAGCACGTCGTCGAGATCGTCGTAACCGCTGAGTTGTCCGACGACACCACCCTCGGAGCGTGCTTCGGCTTCTGCGGCAACGGCTCCGTGCAGGCGTTGAGCTCAACCGATCATGTAACCGCTCGTGACAACCGCAAAACCGCTGCGGAGGCGCACTAAATGAGGATGCAAGAGGCCTTCGCGCAGGAGATGCGGCGGTTGATTGAGGGCGGGGCCGAGTTGGCTCGGGCCCACCCGGAGCAGGCGCGTATGCTCAACCTTGATGAGGTGCACGATCGCGACCCCTACGTCGAGCGCCTCCTCGAAGGGGTCGCCTATCTGACGGCCGGAGTGCGTCAGGAGGTCGAACAGTCGCTATCGGTGGTTCATGAGCAGCTCCTTGAGGAGATCGCCCCCGAGCTGATCGAGCCCTATCCGAGTACGACCGTCTTGCAAGTCGGGCTCGATCCTGAGCGGTTGGCCGAGGCCGAGGTGCCGCTCGGGGCACTGGCTTACTCTGAACCGATCGCGGCCGCCGGTGGGGTCAGGATCCCGTTTGCTACTCTGCGCCCGTTGCATATTCGTGCCTTGACGCTTGAGCAGTCGCGCTGGATTGACGTGCCGACCGGGGGGAGTTCACTGCACTTGCGCCTGCACGGCCACCCTAATCTCTTTGCCGAGCCGCAGGCGCTGCGCGAGCTTCCGCTGTGGATCGATGCGGAGCCGGCGCTGGCCGAGGCGCTGCGCGCTGCCTTGCTGCGTAAGGTCGAGCGGGTGACTGTCCATCCGTTCCCGCTCCCTGGTCTGCGCGCTGGTTCGTTCGCTGAGGGCACGACCGGTGGTTACAGCGGTGCTGCTGGCCGCTTTGGCAGTCAGCAGCTGCACGTCGCCGCCCCTGTCACCGCCGCCCTGCCGTATGAGCGCGGTCAGCTGGCCGCTTCGCCGCTGGCCGAAAACCCCGCCCTGGGACGGCTGCAAGATCTCTTTCACGCCAGCGAGCAGCTGCTCTTCGTCAACCTGAATGGACTCGAGACGCTCGACTATCCGAGCGCCTGCGCGGGGATTGAGATCGTCCTGGACCTCGCCTGTGCTGCGCCCGTCGCCGCGGCGCAGCGCACCAATCTGCTGCGTTACGGCTGTGTGCCGGCGGTCAATCTGTGGCCGGTTGAGGCCGAACCGGTGCGCCTAGCCCCCGGGATGCGTTTGGCCCCGGTGCGCAGCCACGGCGATGGTCCTGGGGCGCGGGTCGTCCACCGTGTGATCTCGGTGCAGGGTCGTGATGCCAACAGTGGGGCACAGCTTCCCTATACCCCGATCGCTTCATGGGGGTTGGGCGGGGCGAGTGAGGCGGCACTCTTTCGAGTGATGCGGCGCGATCGCGGCGGTGGTCTCGGCGAGCCGCTGATTGAGTTGCCGGCTGCCGCTGCGACGCAGACGCTCTCCTGCTCGGTGCTCTGCTCGCACGGCCCGCTACCGCGCCTGCATCTTGGGCGAGGGGAGGTGACAAGCTGGGGGCCGGGGGTCGCTGAAGGGGTGACGGTGACCAACTTGCGTCGGCCAACCCCCTTCTATCCGGCGCCGACCACAGCGGCGGAGGTCCAGGCCCTGGCTGTTTTGCTGCGGGCCGATTTGGAGCGATTGGCGAGCGGTTTGCACTTGCGCGGTCTGGTGGCACAGCTGCTGCGCAGTGCTAACGCCGCAGCGCGGGGGACAGTGGCCGCCTTAGGGGCGGCCGAGTGCGCACCGGTGAGTCGTTGGCGACGTGGGGTGCTGGAGCAGGGGGTGGTGGTGCGGCTGACCTACGATGAGCGCCAACTCGCCGATCCTTCACGGGTACTGCTGCTGGGTGAGCGGCTGCACGCCGTGCTCTGTGAGTGGGCCCCGCTCGGTCGCTACGTCGAGTTGCAGCTGATCGGTTCCCCGAGCGGCGAGGCGGAGTGCTGGACCGATGCCGGGTGAACACTTGGAAATAGCACACCTGCACCCCGTGCAGGAGGTCGTCGGAGCGATGACAGGTGAGCGTGGGGAAGAGTCGAACCTCTTGGGGGGTGGTGCTGTTCTGGGGAGTCGATCGGTCACTGCGGCAGTGACCGGCACCGGCACCGGCACCGGCACCGACATCAGCATTGGCACCGAGAGTGGCGATGCGCTGGTGGTCGGACAGGCGCTCCGGCCTGAGGTCATCTATCCGGTGCTATCTTCCGATGCTGCGGTACCTACGATGACCTCTTCGAGCGCTGTACCAGCGTCTCCTGAGTTGGCCGCGCTTTTACCGGCCCTATTGGGCGTGAGCGCTGATGCGGATGCGGGCGCCGGTGTCAACGCCGCTGGTGGTGTCGCCCTCGGCTCAGATCCCGGCCCTCTGCCGTCGGCCCTGCAGCTTGAGACGTTGCGGGCGCAGGTGCGCCTCTTCGAGGATGCTGGCGTCTCCTATCGGGTGCAGCCGAGTCCGCTGCTCAGCTTCCCCGCCGGCGAAGTTCGCCGCACGAGCCTGATGCCGGCAACGGCTGCCACAGCCGCTCGTTGGCGCTTGGAAGTGAACTGTTTCGCGCTTTGTGGCAGCGACTCTCCACTGCCGCACTATTGGTTAGAACGGGCGCTGAGCGACGATCCGACCGGAGCTGCGGTGCGCGATCTGCTCTATTGGCTCAATGATGCAGTCTATGCTGCCTTGATCACCACTTGGCGGGCGGTCGATCAACGGCCCACGCTGGGCGCTTCAGGCGCTTCAGGCGCTTCAGGCGCTTCAGGCGCTTCAGGCGCTTCAGGCGCACCAGGCGCACCAGGCGCATCCAGCGCACTCGGCGCATTAGGTACGGTGACAGCACCGCAGCCGCCGTGGATGCGAGCCCTGGCCACCTTGGGTGGCTCCCTCGGTGCGGTTCCGGAGGCCCCCGGAGGGCTCGATCTCTTCCACCAGCGGCGGCCAACCGCCGCCGGTCTGCGCCGTCTGGTACAGCGGTTGAGTGGGGTGTTGGATGTCACCGTAACGGGGTGCAGCGTTCAGCGCCAGGCGGTGCCTTCAGTGCCTGCAAATGCCTCTGGAGGCCGGCCTGATCGGCGTGGAATCACGTCCAGAGGCGATCGAGCGGGATCACGCCCAGGTGTGCAGACGGCCCTGGGTGCGCGTAGGGTGCTTGGTGCGCAGACGGGCCTCACCCTCGGTGAGGACTTCGCCTTGGGGGAGCACGTCGCGGTTGCCGGCGGGTATCCGCGGATCGACGTGAGACTGCCCGATCCGGCAGCGCTGGCGATGCTCCATCCGCAAGGGACGCCGTTTCAGCGCTTACGGTACGGCCTGCGTCGCTATCTGGGGGCGACGAACGCAGTCGAATATGTTGCCAGAGCACCAGCGGGGCCTTGTCGGCGCTGGCGCCTAGGGGATTCTCCGGATACACCTGCTTCGGATACATCAAGCGCAGTTGCCGGTGCATCAATCGGGCTCGGCTTTACGACCTGTCTCGGTGAGCGTAGCGGCGCCGTCTATCGACGCGCTTTGATCCGTACCCAATTTTTGCCCTCCGGGACGCTGTCACACTGCTGAAGCATGGCAATGGTCGAGCGCTTTCCCCGGGAACGCCGACGTCCCCGTCGGCAGAAATTGAGAGGAATGCCGGCGAGGACGCCGGCGCTCCTGCTAGTATCAACGGCTGCATTAAGAATGCCTCTCGAATCACAAGGAGTCACACCCCATGGATCTGGGTCTTGCATCGCCTATCGCACCTGCCGCGCCTACTACACCCACCGCTTTCAATGCCCTCACCGCCCCTCACGAGCACCGACGCTTTCGCATCCAGCTCCCCGGCGTGCCGCCCGATCATGTCGAGGTCGAGCTGTTTGCCGGCGAGGCCGGGTTCGATCTCGACGCCTGCTATCGGGTGCGGATCGCCAGTAACCACCTGCTCGACCCGAGTGGGTGGCTAGGGCAGAGGGCCAGCCTTGCGGTCGCTTTAGCGCCGCAGCCGTCCGTCATTCACGGTCTCATCACCGCCTGTACCGAGGTTGCACAGCCGACCGCTCTGAGTTGTTTGGAGTTGCAGCTGCGCTCGCCGTTGTACGCGCTCTGCGGTCACTTTCCTCAGCGCGTGCTGCGCAACGCCACGGCCAGTGAAGCGGCACGCCAGCTGCTCACCGAACGGCTGCCGTCGTGGGCAGAGGTCGTCAGCGTGGTCACGGGCGAGGAGCGGCGACGACCGCTCTCAATCCAGAGCCACGAAAGCGACTGGGAACTGCTGCAGCGGCTCCTTGCGCAGGCCGGCCTATGGTTGCTGCTGCGGCAGCAGGAGGAGGGGGTCAGCGTGGTGCTTGGTGACGATCTCACTGCGTTGGAGGGTGGCACGGTGGCGCTGTCGTACCATCGCCACAGCGGTCAAGTGCAAGGGGTCGGAAAGAGTGTTTATGCACTGCGGCGCTGGAGTGCACTGGCGGTGACGGGCGATGCACCGCAGACGCTAGGCGGCGTCGAGATCGAGACCAACTGCTGTTTGGCACCGGGCATGATCTTGCAGTTGACCGATCATCCAGATCCGTCGCTCAACGACTCCTACCGCGTCCTTCACGTCGCGCAGTCCGGGGATCAGGCGGCCGCCATGCACGGCGGTACCGGTTGTGGACGAGCGAGTTTTGTCTGTCGCGCGCAGTTGCTGCCGGTCTTTGCCGGCGAATCGGCGCTGGCGGTGATGGCTCTGCTGCCGTCGCTCCGGAGAGGTTTTGGTCCGGGGCTGAATCCGGGGGTGGACCCAGAGCAGGAGTGGCGAGCCTCTTTTGTGGCGGCTCCAAGGCGCGGGGCGCACTACGCACCTCCGGTACAGGGTGGCTTGATGCTGGCCGAGATCGAGGGGACGACCCCCGGGCAAGCCCATCTCGATCGCAGTGGTGCCTATCGGCTGCGTTTTGCCTTGGACGGCAGCGACGCTTCGCCCGCTACTGCCAGTCCCCCGGTGCCGTCGCTGCAGCCGTACGGCGGACGCGGCTACGGGATGCACTGGCCGTTGCTGCCGCGAACCCAGGTCGCAGTCGCCGGCCTTGACGGGGATGCCGAACAGCCGGTGGTCCTCGGGGCTCTCGGCAGTGAACAGCAGCCGCTACCGGTCACCGGCCTCAATCCCTACGAGCACCTGTTATGTACCCCGGCTGGGCATCGGCTCAGCTGCGACGATCGACCGGGCGGCGAGCGGCTACATCTGGTTGCCGCGGCGAGCGCCGGGGAGCTGCTGATGGAGGCCGGTGGTGCGGGTGGCGATTTGAGTGAGGTTGCTGGGGAGGCGATCGCTGCAGAGGTGGTAGAGAGGCCAGTCGGTAAGGTGGGCGGCGAGGACAACGCGGAGGGCGAGATAGGCAGTAAGACGGGCACCCAGACGGGCGCTAAGAGCGGTGACACAGCCGCCAAGACCGAGAATCAAACAGGGCGTGCGGGCGCGTCCGCTACGGGGTCGTCCGCTACGGGATCGGCAGCGCGGTTGGTGCTGCGCGCCCCGCAGGGTGATCTAGCACTCAGCTGTGGCGGTTCGCTGGCGGTGGTGTGTGGCGCTGATCGACGGCTCGATGTTGCTGGCAGCTACACGGCACAGATCGGTGGCGATTACTCGGTCGAGGTCGGTGGTGGTGCGTTGTCGTGGCAGGCGGCCGGCGATTGGCAGGTGACGACGACAGCGGGTGATTTGACGTGGCAGACCGCTGCGGGTGCAGCGACGCTGTCAGCCGCGACAACCGTGAACGTCGAGGCCGGTCAGGGCGTGAGTCTGCAAAGCGCAGCAGGCGATCTCGCGATTACCGCGGCGGATGGCGATCTGTCGCTGCGCGCCGCGCACGATGTGGCGGTGATCAGTGATGGCGACGGAGTGTTGACGATCGGCAATGCCCACGGCGGTATCTATATCGGGGCCGACGGTGAGATACGGATCAGCGGCCTCGAAGTGACGCTGAGCGCTCAGCAGCAGATCGTGCTGCAGGCCGACGAAATTGTGGAGAACGGGGCGTGAGGCGGGCAGCAGAGGTTTGGGGAGGGTTGACCATCGGTCAGCAGCACTACGCCGTAGAGACGATGGAGGGTTACGAAGCGCTGGGAGAGCCCTTTCACTATCGGGTGACCGGCGTGCTGGCGGCGGCTGACGCGCTGGCGGGGGCGCCGTCTGATCAAAGCGGCGCTTGCGCGGATTTCTCCGCGGCTTCGTCTGCAGCTTCGTCCGGGGCTTCGTCCGCGAAGGTGCCCACAGAGTCGGTCGTGGGATCGCCGGCGCTGCTGAGTTGGGGCAACGGCGACTGCGGTCAGCGCCAGGTGAGCGGTGTGGTGACCTACTGGTGCAGTGGTGACAGCGAGCCTGAGTTGGCCCTTGGCCCACTCACGGGGCAGCAGCCCCATCGGTATACTGCTGCTGCCTCGGGATGCACGGCGCGTCGTTTCACGGCGATCATCGAGCCGCGTCTGGTGCTGCTTGATGGCGCGAGTGAGCAGCGCCTCTATAGCCCGGTCGATCTGGCCACCTGGGTGCCGAGTGTGCTGGCGGAGGTCGGCTACCCGAAGACGGCGATCGAGTGGCGGGTGCCGCCTGAGCTCTCCGCGCGTCGCTACGTCTTGCAAGCCGACGAGAGCCGCTGGGCGCTGCTGCAGCGACTCCTGGCGCGACTCGGTATCTATTATGCGTGGATTGGCGCTGGGTCAGGTGCTGGTGCTTCAGGTTCCGGGCAATGTGCTGGACAGGAAGCGGTGTCGGGCGGTGGACTGGGAGACGAATCGGGCCAAAAATCGGGCCATGGATTGGGCCAGGAATGGGACCAGAAATGGGGCGACAGATCGGCTTGCAAGTCGGGCGATCAATTGAGCGACGATGGAGATGAGCGGCTGCGCTTCGTCGTCGACTCGGCCGATTTGCCGGTACGCCGCAGACCGCTGCGGGTTGCCCCTCCGGGGGCGGTTGCAGCGGCGCTGGTCGGAGTCGATGAGGCTGCAGACGATGGCGGTGAAAGGGCCTCTGGTGAGGAAAAGGGCGCTGTGGCGAATCGCTCGCATCCAGGCTACGACCTGGCCGGCGTGCGTCTTGTCCGTCGTGCCCCGCCGACGCCGGCGGCGGTCGAGATGCGTGCTGCGGCGCGCACCGATTGCTACGAAGAGGCGGTCTGGCTGCAGCGAGTGCGGGCGGAGCGGGCGCAGGCCGCCGCCTATCAAGTGCATGCCTGGGGGCCGTGTGCCGATCTTAGCGCTGGGCTGAACGTCTGTATTGAAGGAGAGTGCGACGATGCTGCCGGGGCGCTGCGGTCAGGTGTCGAGGGGCGTCATTTGATCACGGCGGTGCGCCATCGACTGCGCATCGATGGCGCTGTGGGTGATTGTTACACGGCCGAGATCACCGCTCTCCCGGAGCTGAATGCGGCGCAAGTGCTGCACTACCGTCCACCCGAGCCGCCGCCACAGCCGCGCCCGCTGGTGATGCAGGCTGAGGTCGTCGGCGCTCCGACCGGCTACGGCGGTGTTGCCGTGCGTCTGCCAGGCGTGCCGCCTGCCGTTACCCAGGCCGCTGTCGCCGGGGCGGCGCTGCCACGTTTAGTGCCCTACGCCGCCCCGGCGGTGCAGCGGGCCGGCTGGCAGACGCCGTTGCTGCCCGGTCATCACATCCTCGTCTCCTGTTTCAATCACGACCCCGATCTGCCGATCATCTTAGGGGTGATCCCGACCGATCAAGAGCGGCACCTGGCGGGTCGCAGCTATGGGCGCGATGGCGGCTATGTCACAGCGGCTGGACAGGGGTTGAGCCTCCACGGTGCCGGTTTGACCGCGGCCGCCGGCTCACGGCTACTGCTCCACGGCCCGCAGCAGGCGAACTGCCTGGAGATGGCGGCGGGGCAGGGCGGATCGGATGGTCAGAGAGGGCAGGGCGGTCAGGGTATGGGTGCCGATCGCGTGCACCTGCGCTGTCGCGACGGTGCGCTGAGGCTGGAGAGTGCGATCGACCAGAGCGAGTCGTGTGGTGGTGACTATCAGCTGCGGGTCACAGGCTGCGAACACCTGCAGCTCCACAACGGTTCGGCGTATAACGAATCGGCAGCGAACGTCCGTTATCGCCTCGCTGGCAGTGCCGCTGGCAGCGTCACCACTGGGGGCGTCGGCGTCACCGGCAGCGCCGGGCAGGATTTGGCGTGGCGCAGCGGCCGTGCGCTCACCGTCGATGTCAGCGACAGCGTAAGCGGGCACGCTGAGCACGGGATGGAGTTTACTGCTACAGCCGGTGACGTAACTGCCGCAGCCCCAAATGGTGCCATGGTAGTGCGGGCCGGCGCCGGGGTCGCACTGACGAGCATCCAAGGTACGGTGACGCTGGCCAATGCTGCGCAGTCGGCCGGCGTCACCGTGAGTGCGACGGGGGCGCTGTGCATCTGGGGTGAGCGCATCGTGGTCAGCGGCGAGACCGCCATCGCCCTGCGCGGCGAGCGCATCGCGCACAGTTCGGCACGGTAGGCCTAGGCCAGTCCAACTGCCTATCGTACAATTGTCTATATGGACATCGTCGCCGACACGAACATCTTTCTTGCGGTTGCTCTGAACGAGCCAGAGAAAGACCGGATCATCACGCTCACGACCGGTGTGTCGGCGTTGGCGCCTGAAATCTTGCCGTATGAGGTCGGGAACGCGCTTTCGGCAATGGTTAAGCGACGCCAACTTACCGAATCAGAGGCCCTGGAGGCTGAGAGGTCGGTGGGACGCATCCCTGTTCGGTTGGTGTCCACGGACATACATAGTTCGCTGCGGCTTGCTCTGGAGCAAAGTATTTACGCCTATGACGCATATTTCCTGCAATGCGCAAGGGAACGATCGTGCCCATTACTGACTCTTGATCGCCGTATAAAGCAGGTGGCAGCAGAGATCGGGGTCACATTACTGGAGTCAACATGATGAGGGTGTTTACGTATTCTGAAGCCCGGCAAAACTTGTCGAAATTGCTGGCCCTAGCTCAGCGAGAAGAGGTGGAGATCAGGAGAAAGGACGGCAGCACATTTTCACTCCGCGCGAAGCGCAAGGAGTCAAAGTCACCGTTTGACGTGCCTGGAGTAAGCACGGGAGTCACGACCTCAAACATTCTTGAGGCGCTTCGGGAGTCGCGTGAGCGCTAATCGGGTCACGCTCACTCGTTTCTAGCGACCCTAATCAGCGGCAGCCGCCCGCGCAGACCGTCGGGGTCGGTGTCGTAGAGCGACGCTACGGCCTCTAAGTAAGCGGTTTCGCTCCCTTCGGCGACCAACCCGACCGGAAGGGTGACGTAGTGGCTGCGATTTCCGACGTGATCATCGTGGATGCCGAAGCCGAAGGTCAGTCCGGCCTCCTCGAGCGCCTCTCCCAGGTCGTGATCGGTGATCAGTTGCCCGTCGCGCGTTTTGGCTTCGAGCGGGCGCACCACGACGACGTCGTAACGGCCCGTCCCGTCGTCAGTCTTGCTCCAGCCGGTAAAGGCCCAAGCGCGGCTCTGCGCCCCCTCGGCCTCCTGCAGGACCCGCCTGGGGATCAAGATTCCGTCTTCTAGGACGTCGCTCAAGGCGTCACCGGCGCTCCCGTGGGGGCCGAAGTCCTCCTGCAGGATATACGCCTCGCCGTCCCAAGCGATCAGGTGGTCATCCTTGGCCAGATCGATGGCGTTGTTGCGTGGGTGGCCTGGTTCGACGATCAGCGGCCCCGCTCCTTCACGCCGCTGCTCGGCGAAATCGTCCTCACTGAGCCCCCAAAACCCGGTCTCCCGCGGGTCGTAGAGGTAACGAAGGTAACCGTCGCCCTCGACCCCATCGCCGGGGTCCTGGTTACGCCAGTTGCTGCGGCCGCTTGCGGCGAATCGTTCATCCGCTTCAACGTGTGCGTTATTGCCCAGGCGATAGTGGTAGACGTAGTCTGCCGAGGCGTGACCCATTGGCGCCGATCGCCCCGTGCGCACTTGGAAGAGATCGAGAAAACGCCCCTGCGCCAACGAGTCGGCAAGCGCCTCTGTGTTGTTGCCCGCGTAGCGGGTGGCCAGCCGCTCGGCGACTTGATAGGCATCGGGCTCCTGGCCCTCTAGGTTGCGGCTATTGAGGGTGTAGTGGCGCAGATCGGAGCGTCCCTCAAGGAGTGTGCCGGCGACGTCGTCGGCGCTCGGCTCGTGGGCACCGGGCATGTTGCGCAGATCGTTGTGGCAGGCCATGAAACAGCCGTGGGCGTTGAAGTTGCCGCTCTCGCCCCCGGCAAAGGCGTCGGTTACGGGCTGCGCCGCCGGTGCGCTCATGGCTACAAAGCGCTCTTCGTAGTCAAAACGCCCGTGTGCCGCGAGATCGTCGGGGCTGACCGGATCGGCGCGCTCAGGGCCGGCGTTGCGTTGCGTCCCTCGATCGCCGAAGGCCTGCGCATCGGCACTCCAGCGATAGGTCTGGTGGGTGATGTTCGGTCCCGGTTCGCCGCTACCGCGACCGCTGGCATCGGTCGTGGAGAGCCAAGAGGCGTGAATATAGAGGTAGTCGTCGTCGCGCGCGGCGCGCAGTTCCAGCGATCGCGTGCCCGGCTTGTCGTAGTCCGTGGTTGCTGCGTTGAGATCGACATCCATCTCGAAGGGGCTGAACGCGGCCCACTCCCACTCCTCGGCGATCCCGCCGTGGCCGTACTCCGGGTCGGCGTGGCAGTTCCAGCAGCCGGTTGGGCTGCCGGGCTCGAAGGTCTGCCACCCCTCGTGGCCTGCCGTTGCTGCCCCTTCGTGGTAGCCGCTGCGTGGCTGAGCCCCCTCGCCGGCATTCGACAGCCACAGCCGATTGGCCTGATTAGGGTAGAAGGCGGTGATCTGCATCGGCGGGCCGAACTCGAGTTCACTCAAGCGTTCAGCGACTCGCAGTTGCTCGGGATCGGTCATCGCGAAGAGATCGAGCGGTGGCAGCGGGGTTGAGGCGGCCGTCTGCTCGGCGTCACGTTCGGTCTGTGACAGCCCCAGGCTTTCACTCAGGCTTTCGCAGCCTGTCGCTCCAGCAAGCGCCCAGCCGAGCACCATGGCTGCTACGGCGCCCCTTGAATGGCGGATGGAGCGAGTTGAGAGGGTTGAACTGGCGGAGTCTCCGAAGCTAGTAAGGCTGGCAAAGCCAGCAAAGCCCGTTATCGAGCCCCGCCCAGGTTTTACCTCCGGTACTGCCCTTGCTATAATTTTGTTCATCCGCCCCTCAACACTCCGTCCGCGTCGCCATTACACCCCCATGGGGCGATCATCGTTGGGTCCACTTTGCCAAAAAGCCTCCAAACTTCCTACTCCCGCTGCCCGCTGCGGCCTTGATCATTCACTGGTCCACAAGCCCGCCACTGAGCGGAGGGTAGCGGTCGCCGCCTGGGAACGCCGGCGTCCTCGCCGGCATGCATGAGAAGAATGCCGGCGAGGACGCCGGCGCTCCCAGGAAAAGCCCTCGCCACCGCCATGCTTCTGCAGTGTGGCAGAGTCCCGAAGGACAAACGCTGGGTGCTGTTTGGCAAAGTCGACCAAGCGATGATCACCCCCCCGCTGCCGAATGCCAGGTGCTCAGCGCCCCGGGATCGACGGCGTATCGAAGATCAGGGCTTGTTCGAGGTCGGTGAGTTGGAGGGGCTTGCCGATTACGGCATCGAATGCCGCGGCCGCGGCGGGGTCGATGCTACGGGTGTCGGCAGTAACCGCGATGACTCGGATGGCGGCTAGCTGCGGATCGCGGCGAATTGCCCAGAGGATCTCGGTACCGTGGCAATCTCCTAAGTGCAGATCGAGCAGAACCACGTCCGGCTTTTCGCGTTGTAGTGCCGCTAGGCCGCTGGCGCCGGTATCCGCCTCACGGAGGCAGACTGTAGGGTATTTACTCAGCAGTCCGCGGACCAGCAGCCGATTGAGCTCCTGATCCTCGATGTGCAATACCCGCAAGGGGGCGGATCGGGCTGTCCACTTGGGGGCGGTGCGCGATCCCTCTACGCTGATCGGCCTTGGGGAGGGATCACTACGGTCTGCGCGGGGATGATCGGTAGCGGTGAAGGGGGCGGTGTGGGTGACCGGTTGGCCATCGCCGCTGATCTTAGCCGCTAGCGGCAAACGCAGGCAGAAGGTGCTGCCGCGCCCCGCGGTGCTACTGGATAGCTCCAAATCGCCGTCCATCCGCTCCGCGAGTTGCTTCGAGAAGCTTAGCCCAAGGCCGACCCCAGGGATGTTGCCGTGCTGACGGCCAGCGCGGTCGAAGGCGATGAAGATGCGCTCTTGCATCTCCGGGGCGATACCGTCGCCGTCGTCTTCGATCTCAAGAAGTGCTGCCTGATCGGTCGCGCGGCAGCGTAGGGTGACGTGGCCACCGCGGTGGTTGTACTTGATGCCGTTTAAGATCAAGTTGCTGAGGATCTGTTTGATACGCACCGGGTCGCCGTGGACAAGAGTCTCGGGCCGTTCTGGGAGGCTAAGGCGAAGCTCAATCCCGCGTTCAGCGGCGACAGGGCGCAGTAGCGCTATACTCTCCTCGCAGAGCGCGGCAATGACTACGGCCTCGGCGTGAAGCGTCAGCGCTTCGGTCTCAAGCGCACCGAAATCGAGGATATCACCGAGCAGGTCGTGTAGGTGGCTGCCGGCTCTGAAGATGTGGTGGGCGTGTTCGCGGCGCTGAGCCGATGATATCTCCCCCTCCCGCTCCAGCAGTTGAGCGAACCCGAGCATGGCGTTGAGCGGGGTGCGCAGCTCATGGCTCATCACCGAGAGAAACTCCGATTTGGCTTGGCTGGCGCGTTCGGCTGTGCGGCGGGCCCGCTCGGTCTCCTCGCTACTCTGCCGCAGCGCAGTGATGAGCTGATTCACCCCCCGCTCTAAGGTGGTGATCTCATCGTTGCCGTGCGCATTCAGGTGCTGTGAAGAGGTCAGATCGCTCGCCATCTCTTTGACGCCGCATTCGGCACGCCGCAGCGGCTGCGTGATGCTGCGTGCAATGAGCAGCGCACCGGCGAGAAAGAGGGCAGTCAGCGCCGCGGTTACGCCGGCAAAGCGTGCCGCAAAGGCCCACGCCGCCTGGTTGATGCGCTCCACATAGACCCCGGAGCCGACGATCCAGTCCCACGCATCAATCCCCTGTACGTAGGAGATCTTCTCCGCTTCGCGACCGTTCGGATCGCCCGGCAGCGGCCAACGATAGCGGTAATAGCCGCTGCCCCGATCGTCGACAATCTCGACAAAGGCGGCAAAGAGGCGGTTTTCGGCGCTGTCTTGAAAGTCGCCGACGTAGCGCCCGTTGAGTTCGGGCATGATCGGGTGAACAATCATGCGGGGTTCGCGATCGTTGATCCACAGATACTCGCGCGAGCCATCGTCGTAGTGGCTATAGCGCATGGCCTCAATCGCCTCTACGGCGCGCTTCTGGGCTTGCTCCTGGGTAAGATCACCACGGGCGGCACGCGCTGCGTACGACTCCACCAGGGTGGCGGCGCTTTCAACGACGTAACGGGCGGCATTTTTCCGCTCCGCCATGGCTTGGCTGCGGGCGTCTAGCGTCGCCATCAGACCGGCCGTGAGGAGACCGGCGGGGAGCAGGGTGACCAGGATGAGGATGCGGGCGCGAACGGTAAGGCGCCGCAGCCTTGAGAGCGTGAGCAGCATGGCGGCCTACCCTATAGCGCTTACGATGCGATTCCCTTCATTTCGTTCCGGAGCCTAAAACACTCTACAGCGAGGAGCAGTTTGAGCCCGGCCCGTCTGCTGTAGTACGCGGGCGAGCCGTCCAGGCACGCTAGATTGCGACCGCGCAAATCGTAACACGATGCGCGAACCATGCGAGTTTCTAACGCTGGCGATCAGAAAAACTGATAGTTCTGTGGGGTTGATTAGTGGCGCCCGCGGCGGGGCAGCCAGCTGCACGAGGGCGACTGGACGCCCATGCGGGCACAGACCGGCTGACGCCGAATTGAGAAGGGATTGGGCGGACGATCCATGCCCGTACAGCCACCGTCTAATGCCGTCCCGGGGAGGTCTTAAGCCGTCTCCCCGGTATCGCTGCCACCGCCGATCCGCACAAAGTCACGTTGCTCGCAGCCGGGGCAGCGCGGGATCGGGTCGGGACGGGTGAAAGTGATCTCGCGCCCGCAGGCGAGGCACTGTAGAGTGCCCGGGCCGCAGACCTCGCCGGTGTGATAGAGGCTCGGCTCCCCGGTTGTCGTAAAGCCTTGCAGCTCCAGTTTGGTGCGATCGGCGATGGAGGAGAAGGCGTCCCATAGCCAGCTCTCTAGCATCTGCAGATCCATGCGCAGCCAGTCACCGAGGTGCGGATCGTCGTCGGCCCGCTGCGCCAGCCACGCCCCGGCCTCTTCGGCATCGCGGCGTAGGTAGCGGGCGACCTGCTCCGCCTCTGCAGCACTGAGTTCGCCGGCTTCGACCATCTGTTGTTGCGTCTCGGTGACCGCCTCGGCGAAGGAGGGGACCTCTTTATCGGCGGCGGCGAAGCGCTCGCGCAGATGTGCCAGCATGCGCTCGTAGCCGGTGCGTAGGCGCTCTTGATCGGGTGATCCGACGTCCGTCATCTATCGATTCCTCCTGCAACGGCTCCCAGACCGCTCCGGGGCGCTAATCGGGTGGGCTGCTCGAATCAAGCCGCGCCCCTCGGCGCGGGTCGCTGATCTTTTGTCGCGAAGGCCCCTAGCTAGCAAGAATACCACTCTGGCGAAGCGTGTTGCACCGGGCACGGTGCTGTTGGCGCGTTGCGGGCTGGTACTTTGCAGCACGCTGCACCGGGCGCTTTGCAGTGTGCACCTCGCGTCTGGCACGTGGTGCACGCGGCGATGTGGCGAAGCGCACTGCAGTGCTAGGCTCCGATCGCGTATACCGATCACGTTTTGCGATCCCTTCCCTTCGGTTGCAACTCGCCGTGCGTTATCCTTAGGTGCTCGACACCTTGTCACTCACACTCACCACCACACTTCCACTACACCGACACTACACCGAGAAGCGTAAGCCGAGAACCCAACGCACGAGAACCCAACGCAATGGAAGAGCAGTATCAACCGCACCGCATTGAAGCCGCAGCGCAAGCCTACTGGGAGGAGAAGCAGACCTTCCGCGCCCACGAGGACGACCCGCGTCCGAAGTACTACTGTCTCTCGATGTTTCCCTATCCGAGTGGGCGGCTGCACATGGGCCACGTCCGCAACTACACCATCGGCGATGTGGTCAGCCGCTATAAGCGGATGCAGGGCCATAACGTCCTGCAGCCGATGGGCTGGGACGCCTTCGGTCTGCCGGCCGAGAACGCGGCGATTGAGCGCGGTGTGGCGCCGGCAGCGTGGACCCGCGAGAACATCGCCGCGATGCGTGAGCAGTTGCAGCGCCTCGGCTTTGGCTACGACTGGCAGCGCGAGCTGGCGACTTGTGATCCCGACTACTACCGCTGGGAGCAGTGGCTCTTTATTCGCCTCTATCAAAAGGGGTTGGTCTACCGGAGGACGGCCGTGGTCAACTGGGATCCGGTCGATCAGACGGTGCTGGCCAACGAGCAGGTGATCGACGGGCGGGGCTGGCGCTCCGGGGCGCTGGTCGAGCAGCGTGAGATCCCGCAATGGTTTCTGCGCATTACCGACTACGCCGATGAATTGCTCTCTGGGCTCGATGCGCTGCCCGGCTGGCCGACACAGGTCTGCAACATGCAGCGCAACTGGATCGGCCGCTCGGAGGGGGTTGAGCTGCGCTTTGCCATCACCGGTCGTGACGAGCAGCTGACGGTTTTTACGACTCGCCCCGATACGCTCTACGGCGTCACCTATATGGGGTTGGCGCCCGAGCACCCACTCAGTCTTGAGCTGGCGGAGAGCAACCCGCAGATCGCCGAGCTGGTCGCCGAGGCGCGCACCGGCGGTACTGCCGAGGCGGATCTGGCGACCCGCGAAAAGCGTGGCGCCGATACTGGGTTAACGGCGATCCACCCGCTGACTGGTCAGCCGATCCCGATCTGGGTCGCGAACTTCGTGCTGATGGGCTACGGCTCGGGGGCGGTGATGGCGGTGCCGGCGCACGATCAGCGCGACTGGGCCTTTGCGCGCGCCTATGGGCTGCCGATCGAGCCGGTCGTCTACCCGGGGGATGGCAGCGATCTCGATATCAGCGAAGGGGCCTTTACTGCCCCTGGTGTGCTCGTCGACTCCGGGCCCTTTAGCGGCATGCCGTCGGAGCGTGCGAGCGCGGCGATCGCCGAACGGCTCGAGGCCGCCGGTCAGGGCGAGCGCCGCATCCAGTTCCGACTGCGCGACTGGGGGGTGTCGCGACAGCGCTACTGGGGGGCGCCGATCCCGATGATCCACTGCCCGCACTGCGGGATCGTGCCGGTCCCGGAGGCGGAGTTGCCGGTGGTGCTGCCCGAGCAAGTCGATCTGAGCGGGGGCGGCTCGCCGCTGCGCAGCATGCCGGAGTTCTACGCCACGACGTGCCCGCAGTGCGGGGCGGCGGCCGAGCGCGAGACCGACACCTTCGATACCTTTATGGAGTCGTCGTGGTACTTCGCCCGCTTCGCCTGCCCCGATCAGCATCAGGCCATGCTCGATGAGCGCGCCGATCAGTGGACGCCGGTGCATCAGTACATCGGTGGTGTCGAGCACGCCGTGTTGCACCTGCTCTATGCGCGCTTTTTCCATAAGGTGCTGCGCGATGAGGGGTTGCTGCACTCCGATGAGCCCTTTACCCGCCTGTTGACGCAGGGGATGGTGCTCAAAGAGGGCGTGAAGATGTCGAAGTCGAAGGGCAATACGGTCGACCCGCAGGCCCTCGTCGATCGCTTCGGCGCCGATACGGTGCGTCTTTTCACCATGTTTGCCGCCCCCCCCGAACAGTCGCTCGAGTGGTCTGATAGCGGGGTCGAAGGGGCGGCGCGCTTCCTTCGTCGTCTCTACGCCTTGGTGCGCGATCACCTGGCGCACGGTGATCTGCCGGCCGATGGCGAGCCGCTCAGCACGGCCTCGCTCGATAGTGAGCAGCAGGCACTGCGCCGCAAGGTCCACGAGACGATCGTCAAGGCGAGCGACGATATCGGTAAGCGCTTTACCTTCAACACGGCGATCGCCGCCGTTATGGAACTCTCTAACGCCCTCGCTAAGGCGGTGGGGGAGGCCGACCCGGTGACGCGGCGGATCGTCCGCGAGGGGGTGGAGGCGGCCGTGCTGATCCTCGCACCGATCACCCCGCATCTGAGCCACCATCTGTGGTCGGCACTCGGCCATACCACCCCGGTGGTCGATGCGCCGTGGCCGCAGGCCGATGAGCAGGCGCTGGCACGGGCCGAGGTCGAGCTGGTGGTGCAGGTCAACGGCAAACTGCGTGGCCACGTCACCCTGCCGGTCGGCGCCGATGAGGCGACGGCGCGCGAGGCCGCTCTAGCCGAGGCGAACGTACAGCGCTTTATCGAAGGGAAGGCGATCAAGAAGGTCGTCCTGGTGCCGGAGAAGTTGATCAATGTGGTCGCGCAGTAGGATGGATAGCAGTCGAGGCAGTCGAGGCAGTCGAGGCAGAATTGGCGGCGACGGCCTTGGCCGTAGCGCTGGTGGTGCCGATCGCTGTGCAGGGTGGCGCTGCATGGCGGTGGCGTTGCTGCTGCTGCCGCTGGCGCTGCCGTGGCTGACTGCTTGTGGCTGGCAGCTGCGGGGCTCAGGTGCCGGGGCATCGCTCGACGGCCAGGGCGTCTATCTCGCTGATGAGGTCGGCAGCGCCTCGCTCTACAGCGAGGCAAGGCGTGCCATTGAACTTGCCGGCGGTCGCTACGTTTCAAGCCGTGGCGAGGCCGACTGGGTGTTGACCCTCCACGATCAGGAGCGGGAGCGTGAGACGGGAGCGGTCGGCGTCGGTGGCGATGCCCAGGACTACCGCCTTTACTACCGGATCGACTACAGCGTCAGCGCTGTCGACGGCGAGCGGCGCCTGAGTCGTCAACGTTTTGAGAGTTCCCGGACCTTTGCTGAGCCGGCCGGCGGGGCCGATGCCCGGCGCCAGCGTGAAGACGAACTCGAAGAGGAGTTGCGCCGCGATGCGCTGCGCATGATTTTGCTTCGCATCCAGGCGCTCTAGGTCGTGTCTAAACCCGAGCATCCCGAAGCACTCTATCGGCGGCTTAAAACGCAGCTCCCGGCGGTCTGTCTGATCGCCGGTGAGGAGCCGCTGTTGCAGCGCGAGGCGGGTGACGCGGTGCGGGCTGCGGCACGGCAGGCTGGGTATAGCGCCCGCGAAGTGCTTGAGGTCGAGACAAACTTCGACTGGCGACGACTCTACGATACTGCGGCGACCCTGTCGCTCTTCGGCGAGCGGCGGCTGCTGGAGTTGCGTATGGCGAGCGCTAAACCGGGCTCTGCCGGATCGGCGGCACTGCAGGATTATTGTAAGAAGCCGCCTGCCGACACCGTGCTGCTGGTGACTTGTGGCCGGCTCGAACGGGCCGCTCGGGAGTCGGCGTGGGTGAAGGCGTTGGCCGCGGCCGGAATCTTTGTCTACTGCTGGCCGCTGTCAGCGGGTAAAATGCCGCAGTGGGTTGAGCAGCGTTTGCGCGCCGCTGGGTTGATCCCCGAGCGTGAGGCGGTGGCGACGATCAGCGACTTGGCCGAGGGCAATCTGCTGGCCGCTGACCAGGCGATCGAGAAGTTGCGCCTGTTGGTCGGTAAGGGGCCGGTCGATGGTCCGACCGCGCGGCAGGCCCTGGCCGATAGCGCCCGTTACGGCGTCGATGACTTGGCCGATGCCGCACTCGCCGGCGAGTTGGTGCGGGCGCAGCGGATCTTAAACGGTCTCTACGCCGAGCGGGTGGCGCCGCAGCTGATCCTCTGGGCGTTGGCGCGCGATATTCGGGTGGCCGCGCGCCTCGCCGCTGGTGCCGAGCAGGCGGTGTTGACGCGTGAGCGGATCTGGAGGTGGCGGGCCGAGCGGCTGCAGCGGGCAGCGCGTCGGTTGCCGTTGGCGACTTGGCGGCAGCTGTTGCGCCGCTGCCACCGCGTCGATTGCGCCATCAAGGGGGTGCCCCCGGGGCGTCCGCAAGAGGAACTGCGTGCGCTGGTCTTGCGGCTGGCGCGAGCGCTCGGCTGAATTTTATTTTTTGGGGTGGGGGGGCGGCTCGGCGGCTTTGCTACCATAAGCCCAGCATAAGTCCAGCATACGCCCAGGGCGATTGTGCAGCGACTGCGAAGGGTAGCTGAAAGGTCGCCGAATCAATAAGGTGGCTGAATAAGGTAGCAAATCGATAACTCAGGAGAGGGTGCATGAGTACTGAAACTTCCGCTGCAGGCTCGATCACCGCGATGGTGCACGAGGTCGGTCAGCGCGCGCGCGCAGCCAGTCGTCTCTTGGCGCGCTCCTCCACCGCCGCGCGCAACAACGCTCTGCACGCCATGGCCGCGCGCATCGAGGCCCACGCCGAGGCGATCGCCCAGGCCAATGCCGAGGATCTGGCCGCTGCCCGTGAAGCCGGTCTTGAGGCGGCCTTGATCGACCGAATGGAGCTGACTCCGGAGCGCATCCAGGCGATGGCCGACGGCTTACGTGAGATCGCCGCACTGCCCGATCCAGTCGGTGCGGTGCGTGATCTTGCCGCTCGCCCCTCGGGGATTCAGGTCGGTAAGATGCGCGTCCCGCTCGGGGTGATCGGCATCATCTACGAGTCGCGCCCGAATGTGACGGCCGACGCTGCCGGACTCTGCATTAAATCGGGGAACGCAGCGATCCTGCGCGGCGGCTCGGAGGCGATTCGCTCCAATCGGGCGATCGCCGAGCAGGTCCGCGCCGGTCTTGAGCAGGCGGGCTTGCCAGGGGACGGTGCGCAAGTGATTGCGACGACCGATCGCGATGCGGTCAGGGCGCTGATTCAGATGCCGGAGTATGTCGATGTGCTGGTGCCGCGCGGTGGTAAGTCACTGGTCGAGCGGATCAGCAACGAGGCACGGGTGCCGGTGATCAAGCACCTCGACGGCATCTGTCACGTCTATATTGATGATGAGGCCGATTTCGATCAGGCGGTGGCGATCGCCGTCAACGCCAAGACGCAGCGCCTCGGCACCTGCAATACCATGGAGACGTTGCTCGTCGCCGCCGCCGTTGCCGAGCGGATGCTCCCGGAGATCGCCCGGCAGATGACCGACGCCGGTATCGAACTGCGCGGTTGTGCGCGGACCTGCGCCCTAGTCCCGACGGCGCACCCGGCGAGCGAGGAGGATTGGGCGACGGAGTATTTGGGGCCGATCCTGAGCATCGCCGTGGTCGACGATCTCGATGCAGCACTGGCCCACATCGAGCGCTACAGCTCGGCCCACACCGAGGCTATCGTGACGCAGAACTACACCAAGGCGCAGCGCTTCTTGCGTGAGGTCGACTCCAGCTCGGTGATGGTCAACGCCTCGACGCGCTTTGCCGACGGCTACGAGTACGGACTCGGGGCGGAGATCGGCATCAGCACCGATAAGCTGCACGCACGGGGGCCGGTCGGTCTCGAGGGGCTGACGACCGAGAAGTACATCGTCCTCGGCGACGGGCAGGTGCGCCGTTAGCATGGCGACTGAGCGCGTGCGCCGAATCGGTATCCTGGGTGGGACCTTCGATCCGATCCACTTCGGCCATTTGCGCCCCGCCGAGGAGGTCGCCGAGGCGTTGCAGCTCGATGAATTGCGGCTGATCCCGGCGCGTACCCCGCCGCACCGAGCGCGCCCGCGGCTCTCGGCGCAGCTGCGTGCCGAACTCATTGCCCTGGCCCTCTCTGGGCATCCGATCGCCACCCTCGATACCCGCGAGCTTGAGCGTGCCGGCCCCTCCTACACGGTCGACACCCTAGCTGCGATCGCCGCCGAGGAGCGAGCGGCGGGGGCAGCAATCGCTGCCGAAGAGCAAGCGGCGGGGCAGCCGGCGGTGCTGCTGCTGATCCTGGGCTACGACAGCTTCGTGGGCCTGCCGGCGTGGTCGCGCTGGCGCCGACTCTTTGACTACGCTCACCTGGTCGTCACCGAGCGTCCCGGGAGCCACCATCCGCTCCCTGCCGCTTTGGCCTCCGAGGTGGCGGTACGGCGTTGTCGCGATCCCCAACACCTGCACACTGCTGCACCGGGACGGATCTACTTCCACCCGGTGACGCCGCTGGCGATCTCGGCGACGGCGATTCGCAGCGCCCTGGCCAGTGGTCGTTCGGTGCGCTACCTCTTGCCGGAGCCGGTGCGGCAACGCATCGTCGGCGAGGCGCTGTACGGCTACCCACAAGTTGTGTGACTGAATGAACCATTGGACCCTATGGATGGGGACGCAAAGACGAGTGCAGATCCACTGATGAGCGTATTAGCAATCGAGACCATCGTCCGCGAAGCCCTCGATGACATCAAGGCCCGAGAGACGGTCGTGATCGATGTTCGCGAGCGCACGCCGATGACCGACCTGATTGTGGTGACGACTGGCACATCCGGGCGCCATATCCAAGCGATTGCCCGCAATGTGATCGATCGGGCCAAGGAGTACGGGATCCATATTCTCGGCATCGAAGGGGATGAGCCCGGTTCCGAGTGGGTGCTGGTCGACCTTGGCGATGCCGTCGTCCACGTCATGACCGCGGAGAGCCGCGAATTTTACCGCCTGGAGCGGATCTGGGAGATGGATCCGGCCGTCGATACGGATGTGCACTAGGCGTGCGCATCGAATTGATTGCCGTCGGCACGAAGCCGCCGCGCTGGGTGCGCGAGGGGTTTCAGGCGTATAGCGAGCGACTTGGCCGGGGGTGGCGGCTGCGTTTGACGGAGGTTCCGGCCGGCGCAGGGCGTGGCAGCAGTAATGATCGGGCGTCCGCTGAGTACGAAACGCAGCGGTTGCTGCGCGCAGTGCCACCGGATCGGCCTTGTGTGGTCTTCGATGAGCGCGGTGCTGCGCTGAGTACGCAGCAGTGGGCGGAGCACTTCGAGCGCTGGCGCCATCAGGGGGGTGAGGTGGCGATGTTGATCGGCGGGGCCGACGGCCTGGGTTGTGCCGCGCACGCGCGCGCTGACGCCTGCTGGTCGTTATCCCCTTTGACGTTGCCGCATATGCTGGTGCGTCTGCTGGTCGCCGAACAAGTCTATCGCGCCTGGACGCTGCTTAGCGGCCATCCGTATCATCGCGCTTAGGCCGGTTGTCGAACCGGTCGGAGCGCGCGCGCGCCGCCGGCGTGAACACTGACCTACCTAGCCTATAAGAAGGACGATGACCATGGAGCCCTTCATTATTCTTGCGTCTCAATCGCCGCGTCGTCGGGAGCTGCTTGAGCGAATCGGGGTCCGCTACGAGACCGTCGTTGCCCCAGTCGACGAACAGCCTGAGCCCGATGAGGGGGCCGAGATGTTCGTGCTGCGCATGGCCTTGGAGAAGGCGCGGCGCGGCTTTGCGGCCACCGAGCAGCGAGCGCCGACGTTGGCTGCCGATACGGCCGTGGTGATCGATGGCGAGATCATCGGCAAACCGCGTGACCAGGCCGATGCTCAGCGCATGCTGATGCGCCTCTCCGGGGCGACTCACCGCGTACTCACGGGTGTGGCGTTGGTCGATGATCGCGAGGCGACCCGGCTCTCGGTCAGCCAGGTGACCTTTCGCACCCTCGATGAGCAGGAGTGTCAAGGCTACTGGGCCAGCGGCGAGCCGGCCGATAAAGCCGGCGCCTACGCCATCCAAGGGCGTGGTGGGGTCTTTATCGAACATCTGGAGGGCAGCTATACCGGTGTGATGGGGTTGCCGCTCTACGAGACTACGCTGCTGCTCGATGAGTTTGCGATCCCGTGGCGGGGGCTGTGGTCGGCGCCCGCGGACGTTGCGCAGTGAGCCAGGAACTGCTGATCAACCTCACGCCGCGCGAGACGCGAGTGGCGCTGGTCGAGAACGGGGTTCTACAGGAGATCCACCTAGAGCGGGCCCGCCGCCGCGGGCTCGTCGGCAACATCTACCTTGGACAGGTGCGCCGCGTGCTGCCCGGCATGCAGGCGGCCTTCATTGATGCTGGGCTGGAGCGTACCGCCTTTCTACACGTCTCCGATCTGCGCCGTGATACCGGCGAGACGCCGCCCCCGATCGATCAGCTCATTCGCGAGCAGCAATCGTTGCTGGTGCAGGTGATCAAAGATCCGATCGGCAACAAGGGGGCGCGGGTAACGACGCAGATCACCGTCCCGTCGCGCTATCTGGTGCTGACGCCGAGTTCAGCGGGGGTGGGGGTCTCGGCGCGCATTGAGGACGATGGCGAGCGGGCGCGCTTGCGCGCCGTAGCCCAGAACTTCGGCGCCGAGGAGGATGCGCAGGCCGGGCTGATCTTTCGCACCGCCGCTGAAGGGGTTGGCGATGACGCGTTAGCGGCCGACCGTGATTTTCTTTTACGACTATGGGATTCGATCCGCATGCGCGCCGAGCGGGCGCAACCGGGCACTTTGGTGCACGAGGATCTGCCGTTGCTGCTGCGCGCCTTGCGTGATCTGGCCACCCGCGATCTAGAGCGGGTGCGGGTCGATTCGCGCGAGGGGCTGCAGCGCGTGCGTGAGTTTTGTAGCGATCTGCTGCCCCATCTAGCCGATCGGGCCGAGCACTACGTCGGTGAGCGGCCGATCTTCGACCTCTACGGGGTGGAGGATGAGATCGAACGGGCGCTTGATCGACGCGTCGATTTAAAGTCGGGTGGGCACCTGATCATCGATCAGACGGAGGCGATGACGACGGTCGATGTTAACACTGGTGGCTTTGTCGGCCACCGTAACGTCGATGAGACGATCTTCAAGACCAATTTAGAGGCCGCGCAGGCGATTGCTCGGCAGCTGCGCTTGCGCAACCTCGGCGGCATCATCATCGTCGATTTCATCGATATGAGCGAGCCGGAGCATCGCCGACAGGTGCTGCGGGCGCTTGAAAAGGCATTGGAACGTGACCACGCTAAGACCCAGGTCGGGGTCGTCTCCGCGCTTGGTCTTGTCGAGATGACGCGCAAGCGCACCCGCGAAAGCCTTGAGCAACTGACCTGTGAGCCGTGCCCGACCTGTAGCGGGCGGGGGAGCGTGAAGACCGCCGAGACGGTTGCTTATGAGATCTTTCGCGAGATTCTGCGCGAGGTACGGCAGTTCGAGGCGCAGCGGGTCATCGTGCTGGCGGCTCCGGCGGTGGTCGAGATCCTGCTCGATGAGGAGTCAAACAGCCTGGCGCAGCTTGAGGAGTTTATCGAGCGACCGATTGAGCTGCAGGTCGAGTCGCTCTACGCTCCCGATCAGTTCGATGTGATTCCCGTCTGACTAGACGCCGGCCGCCCGGGCCGGCCTAATTCGATGTACGACACCATGCTCGCACTCATTCGCTCTCTGCTGCGGCTGTTCGCGGGTGCGCTGCTCACGCTGGGCGCACTGGTGCTGCTGTTGCTGGCGGCGGTGCGCCTGTTGGCTTGGGGCGAAGTGGCCTTGGAACGCCCCTTAACAGAGGTCGCAGAGCAGCTGCTTGAGCGACCGGTCGAGATCGGTCAGGCGCAGCTGCGCTGGCAGGGGGTGTGGCCGACTCTTGCCCTGCAGCGGGTTCGCCTCGGTGATCCGGACGATGTGCACGAGATGTTGCAGCTCGCTGCTCTGGAGCTCGCTCCACGCCCGGGGGCGCTTTTTACGGCAGCGCGCGGTGGTTATCCGGTCTCCATTAAGCTGCAGCAGCTGCGGGTGGCGGTGCATGTAGAGGACGATCGCAGCGTGCGCATCGGTGGGTTGCCGCAGCGTGAGGCACCGGCAGCGACACTGCGCCTGCCCGATGCGATCGAACTGACCGACGCCGAGATCTGGCTGCTGCAGCCCGAACAGGCGCCGTCACCGCTGCGTGGTCTCCGCGGCCGTATCGTGCAGCGCGGCGCCGAGGCCCAAGCGGGGCTGGTCGTGGCAGGGGAGGAGGCCGTGCTTGGACGGGGGCTTGAGCTACGGGCAAACTGGCCGCTTGATGATCCGCTGCAAGCGCGCCTCTTTGCCCGCTTTGCCGCACTCGATCTGGCGCCGATCGGCGAGGTGGCGGCCCGGCTCGATGAGCAGCTGCGTGCCCCTACACCGGCGCAGCGCTTTGCCGGGCTGCGTGGCGAGTTGAGCGGACAGCTCCGGGTCGAGCTCAGTGCCGGCTTGCCGCAAGCCGTGTGGGGAGAGCTTGCACTCAGCGACGGCGGGGTGCATATCGGCGACTATCTGCTGCTCAGCGGGGTGCAGGGGGAGGCGGTGTTCGAGGGGCGGCGCCTCTTCGGTGAGTTGTGGATGGCCGAGCAGCCACTGGGGTTGCCCCGGCTCTATCGTGAGCCGCTTGAGATCGGCGCAGCGCAGGCAGAGTTCTCCGGCGGAGTGCTGCCGCAGGGCGGCGGCTGGATCGAGCTTGAGCGCAGTCGAGTGGCGAACCGCGACCTTCAAGGCGGTGGGCGTGGACGCTTTACCCTGACCCCGGGGCAAGACCCACAGTTGCGAATTCACGCCGCCTTCGAGCCGGTTGCCGTGACCACCGCGAAGCCCTACCTGCCGGAGGTGTTGCTGCCGGAGCCGGTCTACGATTGGTTGCAGATGGCGCTGCTAGGTGGTCAGGTCGAGCGCGCCGAATTGCTCTTTCAGGGCTATCCGCTCGACTACCCCTTTAGCGGGGTTGAGCGTGGCGTCTTCGATGCACGGGTGGCGGTGCGTGACGGTACTCTGCGCTATCAGGAGGAGTGGCCCTCGGTTACCGGTCTGGATGCCGAGCTGCGCTTTTACGGGACGCGTTTAGAACTGCTCGGTCATCGCGGCGAAAGCTGTGGGGCGCAGCTCTACGGAGTTGAACTGCAGATCGCCGAGTTGCGCGAAGCGCTGTTGGAGTTGACCGGTCACGCCGAGGGTTCGGCCGCGGCGGCCCTTTGCTACTTGAGTGAATCACCGATCGCCCGGCAGTGGTTGGCCGAGCCGCCGCTGGCGCTGAGTGCGGAGGGGCCGTTGGCGCTCGATCTGGGGGTGCGGCTGCCGCTGAGTTCGGCACTGGATGAGGAGCCAAGCTACTTTGGCGAGGTCAAGGCCGATGGGGTTCGAGTGACTGCTGGCCGTCACTCTGGCCGTCACGGTGGCGATCAAGCTGCCGGTCACGGGCACACAGACGATCACACTGAAGATTACGTCGAGATCAGCCAGCTAAAGGGGCGTCTGCAGTTCGATCGCGTGGGGCTGCACGAGATCGACTTAAGCGGGCAGTGGGGTGGGGAGCCGGTGACCCTCTCCGGCGGTGTCCAAACGCGCGCAGGGCAGTTGCGAACCGTCGTCGAAGCGGCAGCCTTCGGTTCGCCAGTCTCGTTAATTGGACCGCTGGAGCGGGGATGGGAGTGGTTAGACGGTGCCGCAGCGTGGCGCATTGAGCTCGATGCCCCGGTCTTCACGACGCTACCTTCCGAGTTTTCCGAGCTTTCCGAGCCTTCTGGGGTGTCCGAGGTGGTCACAGCGGCAGTCGTTGGCGTTGTGCCACCGCTTGCCGAAGCACTGACAGCGCGCAGTGCCCGAGTGCGCATCGACTCCGACCTGGCTGGTGTCAGCCTCGATTTTCCCGCGCCCTTTGGGTTGAGTCGTGAAGCGCCCCGAGAACTGCGTGCCGAGGTGTGGATTGGGGAAGAAGGGCTCTCACTCTATACCGGACGTTTGGGGGATTTGGTCACGCTCCACGCCCGGCCGGCCGAGACGGCGTGGCCGGAGGCGGTGGGTCTCCATTTTGGTTCCGGGCGCCCACGGCTGCCCGAACTCGGGATCACCGTCTCAGGGCGGGTGGATGAGGCTGATCTGGACGCTTGGTGGACGTGGTGGGGGCGCTATGGAGACTCGATTCTGGGCGCCGATCTCCCCGTCGGAGGGGCGCACGACCCGACCGGCAGCACCGAAAAGAGGGGTAGTACGGAGTTACACCCTTCGACTACGACCGCTCTGTGGCCTTGGCGAGGCCAGCTCACCATTGCAGAGGCACGGCTGTTTGGGCGCCACTACGGGGTGCAACATATGCGGGCGGAGGTCGATCGTGAGCGAGCGTGGTTGGCGCTCGACGGCGACCTGATTGCCGGACAGGCGCGCTGGCCGCAACGGGACGCTATCCTCGAGATTATTCTCGAACACCTCGATATCCCCTATCCGCTCCCGGAGGCAACGGATACGTCGCCGGTGCTTGAAGAGGAGGAGTTTGCGCAGCTGCGCCGCTTGCCGCAGATGGCCAATTGGCCCATTGTGCGCGGGCAGATCGGCAGTTTCAGGCTGCAGGAGCGCCACGCCGGTGATGTGGAATTCGAACTGCACCCGCAAGCTGGGGCGCTGGTGCTAGAGCGCGCAAGGTTGCGCGGGCGAACCCTTGAGGTCGACATGAGTGGGCGCTGGGAGGCTGAGCAGACGCGCATCTTAGGGCGATTGCGCACCCCCGATGTCGGACGTTTGCTCAGTCTCTTTCAGGCTCCGGTCGCGGTTGATTTGGCACGGGCGACGGTGCACGGCGACGTGACTTGGCCCGGGGCACCGTTCGATTTCGCTGCCCCCATGTTGAACGGAGCACTCGAGCTGAGGATGCGCGATGGTCGGATTCGCGAAGTCGAACCGGGGGCCGGACGGTTAGCTGGCCTACTGGGGTTGAATATGCTGCCGCGGCGGGTGCTGCTCGATTTTGGCGATCTTCTGGCTGAAGGGGTGCTCTTCGATCGGGTCGATGGGCAGGTGGTATTCCGTGATGGGCGGGCGAACTTCGAGCGTTTTCGCATTGAGGCGCCTTTAGCACCCATCTGGATCAGTGGTTCGGTCGATCTGCAAGCGCGCCTTTACGATACGCAGATCCAGGTTGAGCCGCGGGTCGGCGGGACGTTGCCGATCGTCGGTTTCCTCTTCGGGGGAGGGGTCGGCGGTGCTGCCGGCCTGCTGGCCGACTGGATGGTCGGACAGGACGTCGACCGGGCGATGGCGCTGCGCTACCACGTCACCGGACCTTGGGAGGCGCCGCAGGTGCAGCGGCTGCGTGCCGGTGAGACACCCCGGCCGGAAGCTGAGGAGCGCGAGGCGGCACCAGCGCCGAGGCCGTCGCGTGGACCGCAGGCTGGGCCACGGCGGCGTCCGCGCCAGCCACGCAGGGTGGACCACGCAGGGTGGACCACGCAGGGTGGACCGCGTACCGAATCGGGTACTGAACTGAATCCCGGCAAGACTGCGTGGAACAGACTATACCTCATAATATTAAGATATAATGCATAACTAAAAAGATTCGCCAGGCGGAGAGAGACGCTGATGAGTGAAGCAAGAAGATTTACCGTGGCCTCTATTCAGATGGCTTCGGGGCCGCACGTTGAGGCCAACCTAGAGGAGGCGGCGCGGTTGATTGGCAAGGCCGCACGTGCCGGAGCCCGCCTCGTCGCACTGCCCGAGAACTTCGCCTTTATGGGGTACCATGAGAGCGATAAGCTCAAGATCGCCGAGCACGATGGCAGAGGGATGATTCAAGACTTCCTGGCCGCGCAGGCGAAACGTCACGGTCTCTTTCTCGTCGGCGGAACTGTCCCGCTGCGCAATGCGCAGGGCGATCGCATCCGTGCGGCGGCGCCGGTCTACGGGCCGGACGGTCAGCGTTTGGGTTGTTATCAGAAGATTCACCTCTTCGATGTCGAAGTTGCTCCTGGGGAGGCCTATCGTGAGTCCGAGGTTCAGGAGGCGGGTAGCGAGCCGCTGCTGCTCGATACGCCCTTGGGGCGCATCGGGATAGCGATCTGTTATGATCTACGTTTTCCCGAGCTGTTTCGGGAGTTGGCGCGCCGTGGCATGGAGATCGCGGTCGTGCCGGCGGCCTTCACCGCTGTGACCGGGGAAGCGCACTGGAGTCTGCTAGTGCGGACGCGAGCGGTGGAAAACCTCTGCTACGTGGTGGCTTCCGACCAGGGGGGTTACCACGTTAACGGGCGCGAGACCCACGGTGAGAGCATGGTTGTTGACCCGTGGGGTGGGGTGATGCAGAGTCTCGCAACCGGTGCCGGGGTGGTCACCGCCGAGGTCGATCTCAATCGTCTTTACGATATACGCGGCCGTTTCCCGGCGCTTGAGCACCGTAAGCTTTAGGTCAGCACACATATGGATGTCGATACTGCCGTGACGAATCTTGACCCGATGCAGCAAGCGAGGAGGCAACTGCTCGAACCAGCAGGCTTAGATGAGGCGAGTCTGGAACGCGTTCTGGGCCGTTTGTTGCGCCCGGGAGTCGAGTTCGGCGATCTCTACTTTCAGGCCGCCCAGCGCGAGGCGTGGGTTCTCGAGGATGGCATCGTCCGGGAGGGTAGCCGCAATATCGATCGCGGTGTCGGCGTGCGTGCAATCCGTGGCGAGCAGAGCGGCTTCGCTTACTGTGATGAGGTCGATCTGGCGGTACTGCTTGAGGCGGCTGGCGCCGCAGGCGCCATCGCGCGCAGCGGCGGACAGCAGAGCCGGTCACAAGCCTTCAGCGCGGCCGCACAGCGGTCGCTCTACGCTGCTGACGATCCGTTGGCCAGTCTGAGTGCCGACGAAAAGGTCGCCTTGCTGCATCGGGCGGAGGCGGCCGCACGCGCTGTTGACCCGCGTATCGAGCACGTCGTCGTGACGCTCGCCGGCAGCCATGAGACCGTGCTGATTGTCGACTCGGCGGGTGGGTGGGCGGCTGACATTCGGCCGCTGGTGCGGATCAATGTCTCGGTGTTGGCGGCGGCGGGGGGGCGTCGGGAGAGCGGTGTCAGCGGTGGTGGCGGGCGTTTTACCTACCCACAGTTGGCCGCTGCCGAGCGTGTTGAGGGTTACGCCCGGGAGGCGGCGCAACAAGCCTTAACCAACCTTGAGGCGGCCGAGGCGCCAGCCGGAACGCTGCCCGTGGTCCTCGGTCCGGGGTGGCCCGGGGTTTTGCTGCACGAGGCGGTCGGGCACGGTCTGGAGGGCGATTTCAACCGCAAGGGGACCTCGGCCTTCACCGGCCGGGTCGGCGAGCGGGTCGCCTCGCCGCTGTGTACTGTGGTCGATGATGGTACGTTGCCCGATCGCCGCGGCTCCCTGAGTATCGACGACGAAGGTTATCCGACCCGCTGCAATACGCTGATCGAGAACGGGGTGTTGACCGGCTACATGCAGGATCGGCTCAATGCCGGACTGATGGGCGTGGCACGAACTGGCAACGCGCGGCGCGAATCCTATGCGCACCTGCCGATGCCGAGGATGACCAATACCTATATGCTCGCCGGTGCGAGTGATCCACAGGAGATCATCGCTTCGGTTGATCGTGGCCTCTATGCAGTGCACTTTGGGGGCGGGCAAGTCGATATCACGAGCGGCAAGTTCGTCTTCTCGGCTAGTGAGGCGTACTGGATCGAAAACGGTAAGATTCAGCACCCGGTCAAGGGGGCAACGCTGATCGGTAGCGGACCGGAGGTGCTGACCCGGGTCAGCATGGTCGGCAACGACCTGGAGCTCGACAGCGGGATCGGCGTTTGCGGTAAAGAGGGGCAGAGCGTGCCGGTTGGCGTGGGGCAGCCGACGCTCAAGGTGGACGGTATGACGGTAGGGGGCACAAAGGCTTGACGGAGAACGGCAACCATAACAACCTGCCGGCGGCTGCTGAGCTTGAGTCTTTAGCGGCGTTTGCCCTGGAGCGCGCGCGCGCGGCGGGCGCGGATCAGGCTGAGGTGACCCTGGGCAGCGGGGTGGGGTTATCGGTCAACGTGCGCAAGGGTGAGATCGATACTCTGGAGTATCATCGCGATCGGACCCTCGGGGTGGTGGTCTACTTCGGCGGGCGTAAGGGGAGCGCTTCGGCAGGAGAGCTCAATGAGCGTGCAATTGCCGAGGCGGTTCACGGCGCTTGCGAGATCGCCCGCTTTACCTCTGCGGATCCGGCCAACGGGCTGGCGCCGGCGGAGTTGATGGCGGACCGGGATGCCAATCTCGATCTCGATCTGCACCATCCGTGGGCGCTGAGTGCCGATGATGCAGTCGAGTTGGCGCGCTCTTGTGAGGCGGCGGCGCTCGCCGCTGATACCCGCATTAGCAATACTGAAGGGGCCGGGGTCAGTGCCCATCGCGGGATTCATACCTTCGCCAACAGCCACGGCTTTATGGCGACGGTTCCGGAGTCGCGCCACAGCATCAACTGTGTGGCGGTGGCTGGTAGCGGGGCCGATATGCAGCGCGACTATTGGTACACAGTCGCGCGGAGCCCCGACGATCTTGAGGATGCCGAGCAGGTTGGCAGACGTGCGGCCGAACACACTGTGGCCCGTTTAGGGGCCAAGCCGCTGGCTACCGAGCGAGTGCCGGTGCTCTTCCAGGCGCCCGTAGCGCGCGGTCTTATCGGTCACTTGGTCGGTGCGGTCAGGGGCTCGGCGCTTTACCGCCACGCCTCCTTCCTGCTCGATAGCCAAGGGCAGCAGCTCTTCCCAGAGTGGGTGCAGATGGTTGAGCGCCCGCACCTGCCTCGCGCCCTCGGCAGTGCTGCCTTCGATGGTGACGGTGTGGCTACTGCCGACTCACCGCTGATCGCCGATGGCGTATTGCAGCGCTATGTGCTGGATGCCTACTCGGCGCGGCGCTTGGGGCTGCAGACGACGGCGAATGCGGGCGGGGTGCACAATCTCGAGGTCGCACCCAGTCCGGGCGGTTACGATTTTGCCGCGCTGTTGCAGCAGCTCGATCGTGGCTTGGTGGTCACCGAGTTGATGGGCCAGGGCGTGAATCTGGTCACCGGGGATTACTCCCGAGGGGCGGCCGGCTTCTGGGTCGAGAGAGGGGAGATCGTGCGTCCGGTACAGGAAGTGACGATTGCTGGACAGCTGCGCGAACTCTTCGCCAAGGTGCAGGCAGTCGGTAATGATATCGACCGGCGCGGTAACATCCGGACCGGGTCTATCCTGCTTGAGCAGATGACAGTGGCCGGTGAGTGATAAGGCGAAGGCGTGTGTAGGCGTGGGTGCGAGGTGAGCGCGCCTTAGTGCGCCTCGCCGAAGCCCTCTTCGACCAGCTGACAGAGCGCGGTCAGCGCTTCCTGCTCGTCGGCGCCATCGGCCTCAATCGTTAAGCGGGTTCCGACCCCCGCTGCGAGCATCATCAGCCCCATGATGCTCTTGCCGTTGACCCGCCGATCCCCTGAAGAGACGTGAATCTCGCTGCGGTACTCGCTAGCGATTGCGACGAAGCGCGCCGCAGCGCGGGCGTGTAAGCCAAGGCGGTTGCAGATGACGGTCTCTTGTTGGGTCATGAGCCGAGCGGCTCCTGTTCGCCTAGATCGAGAATGCCGTTGCGTCCGCCTTCGGCGGCTGCGCGCGCGAGTTCGGCGAGCGGGCGATCGGGGTAGTTCAGAACCCGCAGCAGCATCGGCAGGTTCAGGCCACTGACGACGCGCGCCGCGTGGCCTTCCGCAGCGGCAACGGCGACATTACCGGGAGTTGAGCCGTAGGCATCGGTCAGGACCAGGACACCGTCGCCGGCGTCGGCTTCCCTGAGAAGATGAACGGCGCGGGTAACGAGGATCTGTGGGTCGTCCTCGGCGAAGACTTCCAGCGAACGAGTCTGTAGGGGGCAGAGGCCGAGGGTGCTGGTCGCGGTCTCAAGGAGTTCAACACCGAGATGGCGGTGGGTGATCAATAGCAGTCCGACACTCACGATAGCTCCCGATGGCGTAGGGTCAAGCGGTTGCAGTGTTCGGTCAATTCAGCAGCAAGCCTCTCGGCCAAGTAGACTGAGCGGTGTTGCCCGCCCGTGCAGCCGATTGCGATTGTCAGATAGCAGCGCCCCGCATCGCGATAGGTGGGCAGCCAGTGGGTGATCATATCGCGGATCTGGCCATAGAGCGTTGCCGTCTCCGGGAAGTCTGCCAAAAAGGCCCGCACTTCAGGATCTCGACCGGTTTTAGGGCGCAGTTCCGGGACCCAGTGCGGATTGGGCAGACAGCGGGCATCGAAGACGTAGTCGGCGTCACTCGGCACCCCGTGCTTAAAGCCGAACGACTCGATCAGGAGCGCAAGCTGTGGGCGCTCGCCGGCGAGCTGCGCGTAGATCAGTGCCCGCAAGTCGTGGACATTCAGGTGTGAGGTGTCGATGCTCCAGGCGGCACTCTCGCGCAGTGGCTCAAGCAGCTGGCGTTCACGGCGCAGTGCCTCGCTCAACGGACGATCCGGGTCGGCGAGCGGATGGCGCCGCCGGGTCTCGCTGTAGCGACGCATGAGAATCGCGTCGTCGGCATAGAGAAAGAGCAGCTCAGGGGTGATTTGCCCCTCTAGCGCGTTGAGTCTCTCCGGTAGCGATTGGAGATCGCTGCGCGGATTGCGCGCGTCGATGCCGACGGCGTATTGATGGTCGGTCGTCTGTGAGGGATTGCGCAGGGCGTAGCGAGCAAAGTCCGTAATCAAGCTTACGGGCAGATTGTCGATGCAGTAGAAGCCAGCGTCCTCCAGCGTATGCAGCGCAACGCTCTTACCGGAGCCGGATAGACCGCTGACAATGATTAGCCGGACGGGGGCCACGCGTGCTCCTTGTACAGAGTGCAGACTAATTCGATAAGGGCAGCCACAGGGCGTTGTGGTGCCGCCGTGATGGTGTACTGCGGCACCTCGATGCCGAGCCGGTTGCCGAGTTGGTGACGACCGTAGAGCGTTGAGTCGGGGTGCGTCTCACCACGTTCAGGCTGCAGCACAACCTCAAGAGCGATAGCGGCCGACTCGGCGATCGCCCCTCGGCCAAAACAGGCGCCGACGTCGATGAAACCGAGATCGCGGATATGAAGCCGCTGTACAGAGTGCATCGTGGCGCATCCGCTCTGGCTAACAGCCGGAGCTGTCGGCGGTGCCCGTCCGATCAGACGATCGCCGCATCGCTCCAGGTGTACGGCGTCATCGGCAACCAGCGCATAGCCGCGTGCGAGTAACGCCAGTGCGCAGTCGCTCTTACCTGAGCCGCTCGGTCCGGTCAGCAGCACGCCGCGACCAGCGCTCGTTAGTAGAACGCCCGGGATTACCGGTGTGTTTGAGGTCGCCACCGGTGTGTTGTCGACCGGCAAACCTGTGCTCATGTGGCATCGGATGCCGGGCGCCACTCGCTCAAAGCAGCGTGCAGTTCACGATCGCTTTCCGTTCGGCGCAGGCGCTCGCACAACTCCGGATCGCTGAACATTTCGGCAAGCGCGGCGAGGATTTGCAGGTGTTCATCGGTGAAGTGCTCAGGTACAACGAGCACGAAGAGTAGGTCAACGGGGGTCTTGTCGAAGGCCTGGAAGTCGATGCCGTGATCGAGCCGAACGAGGGCGCCGGCGGCTCGTTCGATACCCTCAAGGCGGGCGTGCGGCAGTGCAACGCCGTGGCCGAGCCCGGTGCTGCCAAGCCGTTCCCGGGCCATTAGGCGGTCGCAGATCTCGGTACCGGTCAGCTGCGGATCGGCGATGCTGATGAGCTCGCCGACGTGCTGCAGAACCTGCTCCTTATCTTCGAGGCCACTTAGGCAGCGAACTCGCTCCGGAGAAATCAGTTGCTCAATGTCCATGTTGGTGTCCGCTCTCCCGTTACCGATAGCGGTCTGTGGTGGTGCGCTTGCGCGGTGTGTGGCGGCGTTGTGCCGAGGAGGCAATTGCCATCGCCTCACGATACTTGGCTACGGTGCGGCGTGCCACCTGAATTCCCTCCTCTTCCTGTAGAATTCGTACGAGGGCGCTGTCGCTCAGCGGTTTGCGGGGGTCTTCCGCGGCGATCAGCCGCTTGATACGAGCGCGAATTGCGGTTGCTGACGCTTCGCCACCATCGCTAGTGGCCACATGGCTGGAGAAGAAGTACTTGAACTCATAGGTCCCGCGTGGGGTATGCAGATACTTATTGGTGGTGATGCGGGAGATGGTCGACTCGTGCATCTCGACCGTCTCGGCGATCTCGCGCAACACCAACGGCTGCATTGCTTCCTCGCCGTGTTCGAGGAAGCCTTGCTGGCGCTCGACGATGGCGCTGGCGACCTTGAGCAGAGTCTCGTTGCGGCTGCGCAGGCTCTTGAGCAGCCAGCGTGCCTCCTGCAGATGAGTGCGCAAACAGTGGTTATCAGCGCTGCGATCGGCGCGTCGAATCAGACTGGCGTAGTAGGCGTTGATGCGCAGCCGTGGGGTCATCTCGCGGTTGAGCTCGACGTGCCAAGCGCCATTGTGGCGAAAGACCGTCACATCGGGGATGACGTAGTCGGGGGTCGAACTGCTCACCTGCAAGCCGGGGCGCGGATCGAGGCTGCGAATCAGCTCGATGACTTGATCGAGCGCCTCGGCATCGAGATTCAGGGAGCGCTGCAGGCTCTCGTACTGCTGTGCGGCGACGGTCTCCAAGTGGTGCAGGATGACTTCGTGGGCCTCAGTCCGCCAAGGCGTCTCTTCGGGAAGCTGCTCGAGCTGAACACGCAGCGCTTCGCTGACACTGCGGGCACCGACGCCGGTGGGGTCGAGACGCTGAACTTGATGCAAGACCTCTTCTAACTCAGCTGTAGTCACCTGCCAAGCCCCTGGCAGGGTCTCCTGAAGTTCGTCGAGGCTCTGAGTCAGATAACCCTCTTCGCTGATGGCATCGACAATGGTTTCGGCAATGGCGCGCTGGCGCGCATCGAAACGCTCCATCTCGATCTGCCAAAGCAGATGTTCGCGCAGCCCGGTGCTCTCCGAGGTGCGGTTTTCGAACAGATCGTCGCTGCTCGTCGTCTCGTTGGATCGGCTCAGATGGCTGCCTGTGTCGTAAATCTCGTCCCAGTGGGTGTCGAGGGGGAGCTCTTCAGGGATCACTTCGCTGCCACTTGCCGATCGCTCATCAGCGCTCTCAGCGCTGGTGGCGGTAGCGTCGTCGCTGCTCCACTCTTGTTCCTCGTCGAGCTCAAGCATGACGTTCGATTCCAGTGCTTGCTGGATCTCGGTGCGCAACTCCAAGGTCGAGAGCTGCAACAGACGGATCGCCTGCTGTAGCTGCGGCGTCATGGTTAGCTGCTGACCGATGCGCAGTTGCAGCGTCTGTTTCATGGAATCTCCGCAAGGGAGGCGGTGAGCACTTGCGGCGCAAGTGGGCATAGCCTCGTCCTACGATAAAGCCTGCGACTTCAGTCGCGGGCTGTTTACAGGCGGAAGTCTTCGCCCAAATAGACCTCACGGACCCGTGGGTCAGCGAGGATAGTTTGGGCATCACCGGCGGCCAGCATCTGACCGCCACTCAGGATATACGCTCTTTGTACGATGCCAAGGGTCTCGCGCACGTTATGATCGGTGATCAGAACACCGATTCCCCGCTCTGCAAGCCGTCGGATGATGCGCTGGATATCACCGACCGAGATCGGATCGACACCGGCGAAGGGTTCATCAAGCAGAATAAAGCGCGGGGCAGCGGCGAGAGCACGGGCGATCTCGACCCGGCGACGTTCGCCCCCGGAGAGCGAAAGGCCGAGTGAGTCGCGAACGTGTTCTAAGCCGAAATCGGTCAGCAGTCGCTCCATCTCCCGGTTCCGCCCGTGGCGGTCGAGATCCGAGCGCAGCTCCAGGATGGCGAGTAGGTTATCGGTTACGCTGAGTTTGCGAAAGACCGACGGTTCCTGCGGCAGGTAGCCGATGCCGCGACGGGCACGCTCGTGGATGGGCAAGTGGGTGATCTCATGCTCATCCAGGGTGATGTGTCCAGAGTCCGCCGCGATCAGACCGACGACCATATAGAAACAGGTCGTCTTACCAGCGCCGTTTGGGCCGAGCAGGCCGACGATTTCGCCTTGGCCGACCTCTAGGCCAGCCCCGGTGAGCACCTGGCGCCCGCGGAACTGCTTGCTCAAGCCTTCGGCACGCAGCACGCTTGTCATCGCCTAGCGCTCCTCGCGCTTGGCGGGATAGAGGGTGGTGCGGGCACGTTGCTGCTCGCTGCCGAGGGCTTCGACAATCTGTGTCTCGAGGTTGATGCGAATCGTCTCGGCATGAATGGTGTCATCGCCTTGCCAGAGTTTTGCTCCCCCGAGGAAGAAGGCGCGCTCTGGAGCGCGGGCGTGGTATTCCATTTGTTTGGCCTCGGCCTCGACAGGGCGCGTCTGCCCTTCAGGGAGGTCACGGAAGGTTGCCGGCGAGCCAGAGACGACAATATGACTAAGGGCCCCTTCACCATCGGTGTGGACCTCCATCCGCTCGCCGGTGATCCGCATCTCACCGTGCGTTAGGCTGGCGTTTCCGGTGTAGATACTGATGCCGCGGGCGGCATCGATATCGGCACGGTCGGCCTCAAGTTCCAGCGGCACGTCCGCCGGCGTGGGCGTGCTCGCTATGGCATCTCCCGGCTGAGCGAGGAGAGTGAGCGCGCCCAGCAAGACGGTTAAGCCTGTGAGCAGGCTCGGTGTCGCTAGCGCAACGCCCCATGGAGCGCGCCGCCGGTGACCCGTTCGGCGCCCCCCAGGTATTCCCCCAGGTATTCCCCAAGTTATCCGCCTGGTTATCCCTCTGGCCGTCCTGTGATCGCCACGGCTTCGACTGCCGGAAGGCGCGCCTGGATGACGATTCGGGTTATGCTCGGGGCCATCACTGCGGTTACTGTGCTGCATGGTGCCCGCGCACCTCCTCATGTAGGCGCAGACGGTCGTGCAGGTACTCGAGGGTCATGCCGCGACCCCGGACCTTGCTGAAGGGATCGTAGGCCACGATGGTCGCCTCGGTCTGGGCGATGCCCTGTTCGGTATCAATGAACAGATCGCGTGTCTCGACCGTCAGCATGGGGCGGTCGGGCTGAGCCGGGCGCAGCAGCGTGACAGCATCGTGCAGCCACACAGTCCGTTGCTCGTGGCTGGCGGTACCGAGGGGGGCGGTTGCCTGCCAGACCGCACCGCCCTGAGAGAGGCCATACCAGTTCGGTTCAACGATCTCCATCTCGCGGCGCTGCGGATAGTGCTCGCCGGAGACACCGCGGAGCAACGAGCGTTGCACACCCGACTCGTCGTAGTGGTGCATCGCAAAGCCCTCGACAAAAAAATCTGGTCGCTCCTCTTCCGGTCGCTCTAGGGGCTCCTCGTCGGGGGCGTCGTAACTCAACAGCACGCCGACGAGCGCCGAGACAGCGACCACCGCGAGGGGGAACAGCACACCGCGCGTTGCCATGGCCCGATTAGCGCTCCGTCAGATTCTCTGATCCGAGACCTGTCTAAACAACCGAAATGCTCGTCCAGCTTCTCCCCTCCGCCGGGCAACCACGCTCGCACAAAGGAGCGCTGAACGATTCGCTGTCACTGTTGCCGCGACTACTGCCGTACTTATCGCACTTATAGCTCATAGTACCCCGGCCTGGAGGAGGTCGTGCATATTGAGCGCACCGATCAGGCGGCCGTCAGCGTCGGTAATCAGCAGCGCGTTGATCCGGTGCCGCTCCATTCGCTCGGCAGCCTCGGCGGCTAGCAGTCCCGCCGTAGCGGTCTGCGGGGCTGCGGTCATTACCGTGGCGATCGGCGTGGTGTGGATGTCGATTCCCCGATCAAGGGTGCGCCGCAGGTCGCCGTCGGTAAAGATCCCGCGCACACGCTCGTCGCTGTCGACGACCGCGGTCATGCCCAGCCCTTTTTGGCTGATCTCCAGCAGGGCTTCGCGCAACACGGTCTCCGGGGTCACCTTGGGGACACGCGCGCCAGTTTGCATGATGTCCTCAATGTGCAGCAATAGGCGTCGCCCGAGGCGGCCGCCGGGGTGGGAGCGCGCGAAATCTTCGGCGGTAAAGCCGCGCGCATCGAGCAGGGCAACGGCCAGCGCATCGCCCATGGCCAGGCTGGCAGTGGTGCTGGTGGTTGGGGCGAGTCCCAAGGGACAGGCCTCGCGTTCGATGCGAATCTCCAGGTGCACACTCGCCTCGCGCGCCAGCGTCGAGCTCGCGTTGCCGGTCAATGCGATCAGCGGCACTCCAAGGCGGCGCAGACGCGGCAACAGGGCGGTAATCTCGTTCGTCTCCCCAGAGTTCGAAAGGGCGACGACGAGGTCATCGGCGGTGATCATCCCGAGGTCGCCGTGGCTGGCCTCGCCAGGGTGGACGAAGAAGGCGGGAGTTCCAGTGCTGGCAAGCGTTGCGGCCAGCTTCGAGCCGATATGTCCCGATTTGCCCATGCCGGTGACAATCACTCGCCCGCGGCAGGCAAGCATGTAGCGGCACGCCTCGCTGAAGAGGTCGTCGATGCGCTCGGCTAAGGCGGCGATGGCTTCGGCCTCCAGTTCCAGCACGGCACGCCCGAGGGCCTGCAGGCGCAGATCGGTCTCGCGCCGCTCGGCTTCGGCCGGTGCAGGAGAGAGCGGATCGCCCGCTGAGGGATGGACTTGAGCTTGCATGGAAGCGAGTCTAGCAAAACAGCGGGGTGGTTTCAGGAGGGGGCTCAAACAGGCTTGTGCGGTATTGCACCGGATGCGGCGGTGTTTGACCGTGTCTGCGGCAGGGTGGATACTGTGCCGATTCATCAACGAGCCATTCTAAGGCATGCCACTCAGGGCACAGCCAGGGCACAGCGAGGAAGCAGGAGACGATGAGCGCCGCCGATCGTGAGGTGATGGCGCGGGTCCGCGGGTTGCAGGTGCGCCGGGGCGGGCGTTGGATCTTCGATCAAGTCAATTTAGATATTCGCCGCGGTCAGGTTACCGCAATCATGGGGCCGAGCGGCAGCGGGAAGACGACGCTGCTGCGGGTGCTCGGCGGGCAGTTGCGACCGAGTGGCGGTTTGGTCGAGGTCGAAGGCTTAGAGGTGCCTAAGCTGCGCCGCAGCGAACTCTACGCCCTACGTCGCCGCATGGGGGTGCTCTTTCAGAGCGGTGCACTCTTTACCCACTTGAGTGTCTTCGAAAATGTCGCCTTTCCGATCCGCGAACATACGCGCCTGCCTGAGCCGCTGCTTGATACGCTGGTGCTGCTTAAGCTTGAGGCCGTCGGTTTGCGCGGGGCGCGGGCGTTGATGCCAGCGGAGCTCTCGGGCGGTATGGCGCGACGGGTGGCGCTTGCGCGGGCGATCGCCCTCGATCCAGTGTTGATCATGTACGATGAGCCCTTTGCTGGCCAAGACCCGATTACAATGGGGGTGCTGGTGCAGCTGATCCGACGGCTCAACGACATCCTTGGGCTGACCACGGTGCTCGTCTCTCACGACGTCGAGGAGACCCTGGCGATCGCCGACTACGTCTATCTGTTGGCCGATGGACGGCTGATTGCCGAGGGTACGCCGGAGCAGCTGCGTGCCTCGGAGGCCGCCGCCGTGCGTCAGTTTATCGACGCCAGCGCCGACGGTCCGGTGCCCTTTCACTACCCAGCGCCGACCTTGGCCGAAGAGCTGCGCCGGGAGTCGCGGCGATGACGGGGTTGCTGCAAGCGTTGGGCGGACGGGTCATTGCGGGGCTGCACGGTACCGGCCAGAGCCTCTTGTTGCTGCTGCGGCTATTGCGGGGGGCGCCGATCGGGGTGCGGCGTCCGGGGTTGGTTATTGAGCAGATCTACACCCTCGGGGCGCTCTCGCTGGTGATCATTGTCGTCTCGGGACTGTTCGTTGGGATGGTGCTCGGGCTGCAGGGCTACTATACGCTGACGGACTTTGGGGCGGCCGAGCAAGTCGGCGTCATGGTCGCGCTGACATTGCTGCGTGAACTCGGTCCGGTGGTGACGGCGCTGCTCTTTGCCGGACGGGCCGGTTCGGCGCTGACCGCCGAAGTAGGACTGATGCGCGCAACTGAGCAGCTTTCGAGCATGGAGATGATGGCGATCGACCCGGAGCGGCGGATTTTGGTGCCGCGACTGCTCGGTGCCTTTATCGCAGTGCCGCTGCTGGCTCTGGTCTTCAGCGCCGTCGGCGTCTTCGGCGGCTACCTGGTGGCGATCGGGATGGTCGGGTTGGATGCCGGCGCCTTCTGGTCGAATATGCAGCAAGCCGTGAGCATGCAGGATGATATCCTCAACGGTGTGATCAAGAGCGTGGTCTTTGGGTTTGTGGTGGGGTGGATCGCCCTGCATAAAGGGTATACAGCAGTGCCGACCTCGCAAGGGGTGAGTCGGGCGACGACACTGGGCGTGGTGCACGCCTCGTTGGCTGTGTTGGGGCTCGATTTCCTGTTGACGGCGCTGATGTTCGGTTGACGGAGAGCGGAAGCGATGCAAGAGCGGCTCGTGGAAATCTGGGTCGGAGTGTTCGTGGTGATTGCGCTGCTCGCGTCACTCTTTTTAGCCCTGCAGGTCAGCGGTCTGGCGGAGTTGCGGCAGACACCGGGCTATCAGGTGGTGGCAACCTTCGATAACGTCGGGGGGTTGCGGGAGCGGGCCCCCGTGCGCATGGCCGGTGTGCGGGTTGGGCGGGTTGAGAGGATCGAACTCGATCCGCAGAGCCACCAGGCACGGGTCGTGTTGCGCATCGATGAGCGCTACGATTCGATTCCGGTCGATACGCGAGCGGCGATCTACACTTCCGGGCTCCTGGGTGAGCAGTATATCGGGCTTGAGGCTGGTTGGGAGGAGGAGGCGCTGAGCGCTGGTGATCGATTGCAGGAGACCCAGTCGGCCGTAGTGCTTGAGCGTCTGATTGGTCAATTTGTCCGCTCGATGGGGGAGTGATCGTATGGTGCAACGGTTAGCAGTGGGTTGGTCTGTTGCCGATCGTCTCGATTCGTCGGTTCGACGTTCGCCCCCCTGGTTGGCTTCCGCTGTGGTGGCGGCCTTCGTGGCACTGTTCGCGCTTGGCTGGAGTGGGGCTCTGGAGGCGAAGACCCACCCGCGGGCGATTGTCGAGGAGACCAGCGCGGAGGTGATGCGCCTGATCGAGGAGGAGGCCGAACAGATTGGCGACGATCCGGTCAAGATCTACGAGACCTTCGCTCCGGTGATCTTGCCGCATATCGACTTCGACCGGATCGGGGCGCGCATGCTCGGGCCGCACTGGCGCGATGCCGATGGGGAGACGCGCGAGCGCTTCATGACCGAGTTTCAGCGCACCTTGGTGCGCACCTACGCGGCCAATCTCCAAGAGCACGAAGGCACCGCCTTTCGGGTGCTCGGCAGCCGGCAGCGCGACGGCGAGATGCAGGTCGGGGTCGAGATCGAGGGCGGTGCCCGGGGGGTTTTTCACTTTCAGGAGCGGCCCGACGCCTGGCGAGTGGTCGATATCACCTTCGAGGGCATCAGCATGGTGCAGAACTACCGAGAAGATTTTCGCGCGCGTCTTCGTGATAAGGATCTCAAGGAGATCATTGAGGAGATGGCGACCCGCAATCAGGAGATCGGATTTTGATGCGTGCCGCCGGTGAGTCCGCGACCGCGGAGCATGCGGCGATTGAGTGCGTAGCCTCCGGTTGCCTGCGCTTGCGGGGTCCGCTCGACTTCGCAAGTGTCGCTGAATTGTGGCAGGCGGGGCGGCGCATGCTCGTGCCGGAGGCGCTAAACGAGATCGATCTAGCGGCGGTCGAGCGGACCGACAGCGCTGGTGTGGCGCTGCTGCTGGAGTGGCATCGGGCCGTCGAGGCGGCGGGCGGGACGTTGCGGTTGCGCCACGTCCCCGCGCAGCTGCAGGCGATCTTGCGGGCCAGCGGAGTGGAGGCGCTGCTGACCATCGTCGAGGTTCAGGAGGCGCCACCGCCGACCGATCCGTCTTCATTCCCTGCGGGCACCGCGGGCAACGCGGGCGAAAGAGACGAAAGACGCGCGGTGGAGGCGCCCGACTAGGCATGGAGCGGTTGCTCATTCGCGGCGGCCACGCCCTGGAGGGCGAGATCCGCATCTCGGGTGCCAAGAATGCTGCGTTGCCGGTGCTGGCCGCAACGCTGCTGGCCGACGGGCCGATGAAGGTGGGGAATATTCCGCATCTACACGACGTCACGACCACGCTGGAGCTGCTCGGGCGCATGGGGGTGCAGCTGACCGTGCACGAGGGGATGGAGGTCGAGGTCGACGCCTCAACCATCGCCAGTTTCCGCGCCCCCTACGAGTTGGTCAAGACCATGCGTGCCTCCATTCTGGTGCTCGGTCCGTTGTTAGCACGCTTTGGGCGTGCTGAGGTCTCGTTGCCGGGTGGCTGTGCGATTGGCTCGCGTCCGGTCGATGTGCACATCCGCGGGTTGCAGGCGATGGGGGCACAGATCGATATCAGCGATGGCTATATCCGGGCGCACGCCGGGCGCTTGCAAGCGGCGCGCGTGCACATGCAGGTCTGCACGGTCACTGGCACCGAGAATCTGATGATGGCGGCGGCGTTGGCCCGTGGCACCAGCGTGCTCGAGAATGCCGCCTGTGAGCCCGAGGTCGTCGATCTGGCCGACTGCCTGAATGCCATGGGCGCGCGGATCAGTGGTGCCGGTACGCGGACGCTGGTCATCGAGGGGGTTGAGCAGCTGTACGGGGTCGAGCATCGGGTGCTGCCGGATCGGATCGAGACTGGAACCTATCTGACTGCGGCGGCGATCACCCGCGGGCGCGTCAAACTCAAGGATACGGCCCCGGAGCTGCTCGGTGCGGTGCTCGATAAGTTGACTGAGAGCGGAGCCGAGATCCGTACCGGGGCTGATTGGATTGAGCTCCACATGCCGGAGCGTCCACGTGCCGTTGACATCAGTACCGCCCCTTATCCGGGGTTTCCCACCGATATGCAGGCACAGCTCTGCGCGCTCAATACCGTGGCCCGCGGCTGTGGTCGGGTTACCGAGACGGTCTTCGAGAACCGCTTCATGCACTGTTTGGAGATGCAGCGCATGGGGGCGAAGATCCGCATTGACGGCTCCACCGCCTACATTCAAGGAGTCGAGCGGCTGACCGCCGCTCCGGTGATCGCTACCGACCTGCGGGCCTCGGCCAGTCTGGTCTTGGCAGGCTTAGTAGCTGCCGGAGAGACGTGGGTCGATCGGATCTATCACATCGACCGGGGCTACGAGTGCATCGAGGAGAAACTCGCTCAGCTCGGTGCCGATATCCGCCGGACACCGGAGTGATGGTGTTCGCTCATTCTGGTCTGCGTCGGTCTGCGTCGGTCTGCGGCAGTAAGGGAGAGTGCATGAGTCGAACGTTGACCCTGGCCCTGTCCAAGGGGCGCATCTTTGAAGAGACGTTGCCGTTGTTGGCACGCTGCGGGATCGAGCCGCAAGAGCATCCGGAGTCGAGTCGCAAGCTGATTATCGGCACCAACCGCGAGGATTTGCGCCTATTAATCGTGCGTGCCTCCGATGTGCCGACCTACGTCGAGTACGGTGGTGCCGATCTCGGTGTCGCTGGGCGCGATGTGCTGCTCGAATACGGTGGCGCCGGCCTCTACGATCCGCTCGATCTAGGGATTGCCCGCTGCCGGCTGATGGTCGCTGGCCCGTGCGGTGCACGGGTTGATCTGCCGCGGCCACGGGTGGCGACGAAGTTCGTCGAACTGACCCGACAGTACTTTGCGGCCCAGGGGCGGCAGGCGGAGATCATCAAGCTCTACGGTTCGATGGAGTTGGCGCCGTTGGTCGGCATGGCGGATCTTATCGTCGACCTGGTTGACACCGGCAATACCCTGCGAGCGAACGGGTTGGAGCCGCTTGAGACGATTACCCAGATCAGTTCGCGGTTGGTAGTCAATAAGGCGGCCCTGAAGCGGGAGCACCGGCGGATCGGCGCGCTGATCGACGATTTGGCCGCTGCAGCCGCCGCCGGTCGCGCTGCGTAGGCGACGGGTTTCAGAGCATTTATAGACAAGTGAGTTGCAGGGGGCAGCAGTCATGGTAGAGATCAAGCGCTTGAGTACGACGCAGCCCGACTTCTGGGAAAGTCTCGATGCCCTGATCGGCTGGGAGAGCTATCCGGGTGCGGAGATCGAGCAGTGCGTCGCCGAGGTCGTTGCCGGTGTGCGTGGCCGCGGTGATGCCGCGCTGCTGGAGTATACGCAGCGGTTTGACGGGCTTGCCGCGGAGAGCGTGGCGGATTTAGAAGTTTCAGCCGAGCGGCTTGAGGCGGCTCATCGTGAGATTACCCCGGAGGCACGCGAGGCGCTGGAGCATGCAGCGGAGCGGATTCGTGCCTACGCCGAGCGGCAGCGCCTGGAGCCTTGGGCCTACGACGATGCCGACGGCAATCGGCTCGGACAGCAGGTGACGCCGATCGACCGAGTTGGCGTCTACGTCCCCGGCGGTAAGGCCGCCTATCCGTCGACGGTGCTGATGAATGCGGTGCCGGCCCGTGTTGCCGGCGTCGGCGAGATCATTATGGTCGTGCCCGCGCCGCAGGGCGAACTGTCGTCGTGGGTCTTGGCGGCTGCCCACATCGCTGGGGTCGATCGTCTCTTTACCGTCGGTGGGGCACAGGCGATCGCCGCGCTCGCTTACGGCACCGAGACCATTCCGGCGGTTGATAAGATCGTCGGCCCGGGGAACGCCTACGTCGCTGAGGCGAAGCGGCGTGTCTATGGCGCGGTTGGCATCGATATGATCGCCGGTCCTTCCGAGGTCTTGATTATCAGCGATGGCCAGGCCGATCCGGAGTGGATCGCGATGGACCTCTTTTCACAGGCTGAACACGATGAACAGGCTCAGGCCCTCTTGGTCTGCCCCGATTTCGTCTTTCTCGATCAGGTGCAGGCGGCGATGGAACGGTTGCTGCCGGAGCTTGAGCGCTCCGAGATTGTGCGCGCCTCGCTGGCAGCGCGCGGTGCGCTGATCTGCGTGCGCGACCTGGCAGAGGCGCAGGCGGTGGCTAATCGCGTCGCCCCCGAGCATTTGGAACTGTCGGTGGCCGAGCCCGAACGGCTCTGCGAAGGGATTCGGCACGCCGGGGCCATCTTCCTTGGGCACCACACGGCAGAGGCGCTCGGTGACTACTGCGCCGGACCGAATCACACCCTGCCGACTTCACGCACGGCTCGTTTTGCCTCGCCGCTCGGCGTCTACGACTTTCAAAAGCGCTCGACGACCCTGGCCTGTTCGCGGCAGGGTGCGGCGAAACTGGCGCGCAGCGCGGCCATTCTGGCTTCTGGCGAAGGTTTGGATGCACACGCACGGGCTGCTGAGATGCGGCGGCGGGATGAGGGCGACGACTGAGGTCACACCGCCGAGATCGGGTCGATCAACCAACAACGAGGAGGGTGCTGGTGGCCGAGCGCGAGGCAAAGTCAAACGCACAATCACGGACCGCAACGGAGGCCGCCGTCGGGCGCTGTGTTCGCCCTGAGATTCAAGCGTTAACGGCCTACCCGGTGCCCGATCCGGGGACGGCAATCAAGCTCGATGCTATGGAGAGCCCGTGGCCGTGGCCCGATGAGAGGCTGACGGCGGCGTGGCTTGAGCGGCTGCGCGCGGTGCCGGTCAATCGCTATCCCGATGCCGCTGCGAATGCCCTTAAAGGGCAGCTGCGCACGCATTTTGAGTTGCCCGCGGCGTGCGATCTGATCGTCGGCAACGGCTCTGATGAGCTGATTCAGTTGATCAACCTAGCGGTGGCTGGGTCGGCTGCCGGGGCGGGGCGGACGGTGTTGGCACCGGCGCCGAGCTTTGCCATGTATCGCATTATCGCCACCCTCACAGGGGCGGACTACGCCGAGGTCGAGCTCGACGATGGCTTCGATGTCGATCGGGCAGCTTGGCAGTCCGCTCACGCCAAATATCGACCGGCAGTGACCTACTTCGCCCACCCGAACAACCCGACCGGCAACGGTCTCGATCTCGACGCTTTGGCCGCCTACGCTGAGCAAGCCGAGGGTCTGGTGGTGATCGACGAGGCTTACTACGCCTATGCGGAGTCGAGCTTCTTGCCGCGCTTGACTAATCACCCGAATGTCGTGGTGCTGCGTACCTTGTCAAAGGTCGGCTTGGCCGGTCTACGGATCGGGGTATTGATCGGTCACCCGGCCTGGCTTGAGCAGTTCGAGAAGTGCCGCTTGCCGTATAACGTCGGTAGCTTGGCCCAGGCAAGTGCCACATTCGCCCTTGAGCAGAGGGCTTTGCTTGATGAGGCGGTGGAGCGGATCCGCAGCGAGCGGACCCGTTTGGCCGCCGCCCTCGCCGCTCATCCGCGCACCGCTGCGCTCTTGCCGAGTGAGACGAATTTTCTGACCTTCCGGGTCGCCGGGATGGGGGCGGCAGAGCTGCATCGGAGCCTCTTCGAACAGGGCGTTCTAGTCAAATCCCTCGCCGGCAGCCACCCACGGCTTGCCGATTGTCTGCGCGTTACCGTAGGTCGTCCAGAGGAGAACGACCGCTTCCTGGCAGCGCTCCCTCGTTAGTCTCGCTCGGGGGGCGTTCACCGAGGGTGACCGGCGTTGTGAACGCCTCGCCGTCGCGGTAGCCGCGCACCTTCACTGAGGTGCCGGGGGTGGCGTGGCTGGTGATCGTCAGCAGATCTTGCACATCGCTGATTCGATGCCCATCGATGTGGGTGATGATGTCGCCCGAGCGTAGGGTGCCGTCTGCGGCCGGACCGCCGCGTACCGTCTCGGTGACGATCACGCCGTCGCTGCGGGTGACGCCGAAGGAGCGTGCGAGCGGCGGGGTTAAGCGCTGTGCTCGAATGCCGAGCCAGCCCCGGACCACCCGGCCGTGCTCCAGCAGATCATTCATCACCGCCTGTGCCATGGCTGCCGGGATGGCAAAGCCGATGCCGTATGAGCCGTGACCGCCGTTAAAGACAGCCGTATTGATACCGACTAGGCGTCCGCGGCTGTCGATCAACGCTCCCCCCGAGTTGCCAATGTGAATCGCTGCATCGGTCTGCAGAAAGTGTTCGAAGGTCGAGAGCCCAAGGCGGTCGCGGCCGGTCGCGCTGATGATTCCCTGCGTCACCGTCTGCCCGACCCCGTAAGGGTTGCCGATTGCGAGCACCACATCGCCGACCTGCATCGGCTCCTCGCTGCCGAAGGTGATGACGGGCAAGTGGTCGAGGGCGATCTTGAGGATGGCCAGATCGGTTTCAGGGTCGCGGCCGACGACCCGTGCCTCGGCCTCGCGGCCGTCGGCGAGCATCACCTGGATGTGATCGGCCCGCTCAATGACGTGGTGGTTGGTGATGACGTGACCTGCGGCGCTGACGATTACACCTGAGCCGAGGTTGGTGCGCGGGCCGGGGATGTGCGGTGGACGCGGCGAGTCAAAGAAGCGTTCCAGGGGCTGGTGTTGTAGTCCAGAGCCTGGGTAGTGCTCGCTGAGGTCGATCGCGGCGTAGATATTCACGACTGCAGGTGCGGCCTGTTCAACGGCAGCGGCATAGGAGGCGAGCGGTGGGCCATCATCGGCAATAGGGGGGCGCATCGGTGTGGCGGGGCCCGGTAGGTTGGCGCTCGGTGACGGTTGATAGAGACCGGAAGGCGTAGGCGATAGGTCTGAGGGGGCAGGGGTGAGCCACCCAGGGTTGAGCCACACCAAAACCGTTGCTAAGGCGATCCCTAAGGCGCCGTAGCCGGCGACGAAACGCAGCCAGCTGACGGCATGCTGAGTATCCTGCGGTGGCGATCCTGGCTGCGAAGCTGGTAGGCTCATGCACATTCTCGATAACGATAACAGGGGCCGCAGTCGGCATGGTGCACCGCGAAGAGTTGGCAGCCTACTTAAACGAGACGCTTGACGTCCACTCAATCACTGATTATGCCCCGAACGGCTTGCAAGTCGAAGGGCGTGATGAGATTCGTCGTCTGGTCACCGGCGTCAGCGTTAGCCAGGCGCTGTTTGAGCGTGCCGTACAAGCCGAGGCTGACGCCATTCTCGTGCATCACGGTTTCTTCTGGAAAGGAGAAGAAAGTCGCATCGTCGGTTTGAAGGCGCAGCGGCTGCGGCGTTTGCTGAGCGTTGATCTCAATCTCTTTGCCTACCATCTGCCGCTCGATGTTCACCCGGAGTTTGGCAACAACGCCGGGTTGGCCGAACTGCTTGAGTGTACGGTCGAGCAGCGGGTCACTGTGCGGGGCATCCCCGGTCTGCTGTGGCTGGGGCGAGTGGCAACGCCGGTGACGGCTGCGGCGCTGGCCGAGCGGCTTGCTCACACCCTGGGGCAGCAGCCGGTGCGGGTCGGCGCTGGGACTGAGCCGATTCGCCGCATCGCCTGGTGCAGTGGTGGTGGTGAGCGTTTGATTGAGGAGGCGATTGCGCACGGCGCCGAGGCCTTTATCAGTGGCGAGCTCTCCGAGCCGATTACGCACATTGCGCGCGAGGCTGGGGTCCACTTTTTTGCCGCCGGTCACCACGCAACGGAGCGTTGCGGGGTGCAGCGGCTCGGCGAGCACATTGCCGCGACTTTTGGGATCGCCCACGAGTACATCGAGATCCCCAACCCGGCGTAGCGGTGAGTGCCCGTCAGTGCGCTGGGGGTTCGACGCGATGCGCACAATCGGCAATCGGCGAGAAGACGTGGGCAATTGCCTCTTTCGATTAACCCGTCAATACCTTATGCTACGCGCTGCCAGAAGTTCGCGGGCGGGCAAGGTCACCTTTGCCTTGACGCCCATACATGCAATGTACGAAGCTTACGCGCTGTTTGTACACCCTTGGGTACGACACGTAGGGAACCGTCATGAGTAACGAAGCCCCAGATCCGAGTCGACGCCGTTTTTTGACCGGCGCCGCAACCGTGGTTGGCGGGGTAGGCGCGGTCTTCGCAGCCGTGCCTTTCCTCGGCTTCCTCAAGCCTAACGTCGAGGCCCGTGCCGTCGGCGCCCCCATTGAGGTCGATGTCAGCAAACTTGCTGAAGGTCAACGCCTTGAGTTCGAATGGAAAGGCAGCCCAGTGTGGGTGATTTCCAGGACCCAGGAGCACTTAAACTACCTCGAAGACGAGGCGGTGTTGCGCGGGCGGCTGCGCGATCCCGACTCTGAAGAGGATCAGCAGCCGGAGTACGCCCGCAACCTGTACCGCAGTGTTTCGCCCGAGGTACTGGTGGTCAGCCCGGTCTGTACGCACCTCGGTTGTATCGTCGTCTACTATCCTGGCATTGAGCCGCAGCCGTTTGATAACGACTGGAAAGGCGGGTTTTTCTGCGCCTGCCACGGTGCGATGTACGACATGTCCGGGCGTGTTTACAGTGGCACGCCGGCCCCGAGCAATCTGGAGGTTCCGCCGCACCGTTTCGTCGGCGACGATAAGCTGGTGATCGGCGAGGATCCCGAGGATCCCGAACAGGAGGTCGAGGCGACATGAGTGAGCAAAGCGCCAGCGGGCTACAGAGCTGGATCGACAATCGCTTTCCGCTAACGAGTACTTGGCGTTACCACATGTCCGAGTACTATGTACCGAAGAACATTAATTTCTGGTACTTGTTTGGATCGCTGTCGATCTTGGTGCTGGTCATCCAGATTGTGACCGGCATCTGGTTGACTATGTACTACCAACCATCGGTCGATCGCGCCTTCTCGTCGGTCGAGTTCATCATGCGCGATGTCGAGTGGGGCTGGCTGATGCGGTATCTGCATACCGTCGGTGCCTCAGCCTTCTTCGCGGTCGTCTATCTGCACATGTTCCGGTGCCTGCTCTACGGCTCCTACAAGAAGCCGCGTGAGCTGCTGTGGATCATCGGTGTGTTGATTTATCTGGTCATGATGACCGAAGCCTTTATGGGCTACGCACTGCCGTGGGGGCAGCTCTCCTACTGGGCGACGCAGGTCATCGTGGCACTCTTCGGCGTTGTGCCGGTCATCGGCGACGATCTAGTCGTTTGGCTGCAGGGCGGGTTCCTGGTTAATGAAGCCACCCTGGGGCGGCTCTTCTCGTTGCACGTGGTAGGCCTACCGCTGCTGTTGATCGTTTTGGTCTTCCTTCATATTGTTGCGCTGCATCATGTCGGTACCAGCAGCCCGGACGGCGTGGAGATCAAGCAGAATAAGGACGAGAATGGCAAGCCGCGCGACGGCATTCCGTTCTTCCCGTATGTGGTGATCAAAGACCTGGTCGGGTTCGGGATTTTCCTTATTATTTTCTGTGCGATCGTCTTCTTTGCGCCCGAGTTCTTCGGTTACTTTATCGAGCGACCGAACCTTGAGGAGGCGAATCCGCTCCAAACGCCAGAAGCGATTCATCCCATCTGGTACTTCACCGCTTGGTACGCCATGCTGCAGTGCATTCCTAATGAAGCATTTGGCGTGCTGGTGATGTTTGCCGGCTCGATGATCTTGCTCTTTTTGCCGTGGATCGATCGCGGTGAAGTGCGCTCCATTCGCTATCGTGGCTTGGGGTACAAGATCGGCCTGGCTGTCTTCATCGCCTCGTTCCTGATCTTGACTTGGGCTGGGATGCAGGATCCGAGCGGCGCACCGATCGTCATTGCCCGTATCTTTACGGCGGTTTACTTCGGGTATTTCGTCTTCCTGTGGGCCTACACCTACTTTGGCTTCGAGCAGACGAAACCCGTTCCGGAAAGGGTGACCGACAAATGAGCAAGAAGAAGCTTGGATATGTTCTCGGCGCGCTCTTGGCGGTCTCGTTCGTCGGGCCGGCCTTCGCCGGGATGAGTATGGAAAACCCGCGTGTGAGTCATCACGATCGGGACTCCATCCGCAAGGGTGCTGAGCACTTCGTGCAGTACTGCAGCGGTTGCCACTCGGTACAGTATCTCCGCTACGACCGTCTGGCGGAGGATACCGGCATGGACGCCGAGTGGCTCGAAGAGCGCCTGATCTTAGAAGAGGGCCTCGAACACCATAAGCCGATGCTCTCGGCAATGGCCGCTGAGGATGGGGTGAACTGGTTCGGCACCGCGGTACCGGACCTCTCCATGACGGCGCGAGTGCGCGGCGAGGATTGGATCTACACCTTCCTGAACGCCTACTTCAAGGACGAGGATCAGCCGCTCGGCTTCGACAATTGGGTCCAGGAGGCGACAGCGATGCCGCACGTCCTGGTTCACCTGCAGGGAACGCCGCAGCCGGTCTTCGACGATAACGGCCGCCTGGTCGATATCGAGGTTCCGGAGCGTGGGGAGATGAGCCGCCGTGAGTACGAGCGGATGACGGCCGAGTTGACGGCTTTCCTCTCTTACGCCGCCGAGCCGATCCGCGCCGATCGGGAGCGGATGGGGATCTGGGTGCTTCTCTTCTTGATGGTCATGACGGCCGTTTTCTATCTCCTTTATAAGGAGTATTGGCGGGAGCTTAAGCAAAAGTGAGTCGGCGCCACGCCGCTTACTTAGAGCGACCGGGTCGGTCAGTGATGGAAGCCCGGGGCGAGATCAATTCGCCCCGGGCGCTTTGGGTTGCGGGAGGAGGATCGTGATCCGCCTGTACACAGGGGCATTGTGTATTCACAGCCACCGGGTGCGTCTTGCGCTAGCGGCCAAGGCCGTCGAGGCGGAGCGTATTGAGCTCGATCCGCAGAGCCCCACGGCCCAGCTACTGGAGTACAATCCCTACGGGGATGTCCCCACCCTGGTCGATCGTGATGTGGCGCTCTACGAGCCGGGCATCATCACTGAGTATCTTGATGAGCGCTATCCGCACCCTCCGCTGATGCCGGTCGATCCGATCTCTCGGGCCAAGGCGCGTCTGGTTGTCTACCGAATGCAGCGAGACTGGTATGCCGACTTCGAGCGGATCCATCAAGCACCGCGTGCTAAGGCGCAGAGCGCTAGGCGGTCGCTGCGCGAAAGTCTGGTAGCGGCTGCTGAGTTATTTGAGGGACAGCCCTATTTCCTCAGCGATGAGCTGACGGTTATGGACGTGATGGTCCTGCCGCTGCTGTGGCGGTTGCCGGCGGCCGGCGTGGAGCTGCCGGCGGCGATTCGTAGCTACGCCGAGCAGCAGTTTGCTAGCTCTTGGTTCGAGGCGAGCCTGACCCGGGAGGAGCGGGCACTGGCCCGCTAGAGGCTTCTGAGTCGCGGGTTGTTTACTCCCAAGCCCTTTTCTCGTGCCTGCTGTGTTCGCCTTGGGGGATGTAATCGCTAGAGGATGTCACTGGGCGATTCAAAGAGGAGGAGAGGATGAATTCCAGCCGACCCTACATGATTCGCGCTATCTACGAGTGGATCGCGGATAACGACCACACGCCCTATCTGCTCGTCGATGCCACACGTCCTGATGTCGATGCGCCGACCGAATTTGCCGAAGGCGGGCGCCTCGTGTTGAACGTTTCACCGCGCGCGGTGCAAGGGTTGAGCATGGGGAACGAGTGGATTGCCTTCAGTGCGCGCTTCGGCGGTGTCGCGCGCAGTGTCACCCTGCCTGTCGGTGCCGTGATCGCCGTCTACGCCCGTGAAAATGGCCAAGGAATGCTCTTTGGAGCCGAAGAGGCGCATGCTGCGGCGGAGGAGGGGGATGCTGCTGCTGCCGAGCGTGCGGAGCAGGTACACAGCGCCAGCTCCTCGAACAGCCACCCGGGCCAGTCGCCGGAGGCGAATGGGAAACCACTGGCACCGGTCCAAGAGGTGCGAGATGCTGACGGCGGAGATGCTGACGGCGATAGCCGCGCCGGCAACGCATCGACAGGCGGCAACCGCCCGCATCCGAGTCGACCCAATCTACGTGTGGTCAAGTAGCCTGCCCACGGAGGGTGGCCTGCCCGCGCCGATAGAGAAAACAGGCCGGGCTCCGCCCCGGGCGGCGCTCTTCCCGACAGGTCTTCCCGACAGGGGCTAGGCCTCTAGGATCACATAACGGCCTCGGCACTGCTGCTGTTCCCGAACAGCGTATGGTCGATCAGGTCACACAGGCAGTGGATGATCAATAGGTGCACCTCCTGAATGCGAGCGGTCTGCTGGTGTGGGGTGCGGATCTCGATATCTTCCTCGGTGAGGGCTGCGCCCAAGGGGCCACCGTCGCGACCGGTTAGGGCAACGGTGCGCATCCCGCGCTCGCATGCGGCTTGGTGGGCGGCGAGGATGTTTGGCGAAGTGCCGCTGGTTGAGATGGCGAGCAGCAGGTCGCCGTTTTGTCCGAGCGCGCGTATTTGCCTAGCGAAGACCTGAGTGAATGAGTCGTCGTTAGCGACCGAGGTCAAGGTCGATGTATCGGTTGTTAGAGCAATCGCCGGTAAGCCGGGACGATCGAGTTCAAAGCGATTGAGCAACTCCGAGGAGAAGTGCTGGGCGTCGGCTGCCGAGCCGCCGTTGCCGCAAATTAAGATCTTGTGCTCCTCTTCGAGGGCTCGGGCCATGCAGTGGGCCGCTTTGACCACCGCTGGTGCGACTTGATCGAGCGCCTGTTGTTTGGTGCGAATGCTGTCGTGGAACAGTTGAGCGACGCGCTCGTGAGGATCCATGATTTCCTCTCTCCCTTGGTGCTGATCCCTGGTCGATGAGTCTCGATGGGTCTCGATGAGTCTCGATGGGTCTGGGTCTGGTCTTCTGGGTTGCTCTGTTAGCGCTCCTCACCGCCCCTTACCGCCCCGAATGCGACTATGAGTCGCTACCAACTGCCTGCGCCGAAGGCGTTACGGATCCACTGAATCGCCTCACCATCAATGGCGACAATGTCGAAACGCGCCCACCCGGGGTGGCGGCTCAGCCAAACGCTGGCGGCGAGTTGAAGACGGCGCTGTTTGTCGGCCCCGATCGACTCCAGGGCGCTGATCGGGGCAGCGCTACGGCGCTGCCTGACTTCAACGAAGACGGTCACGTTGCCCTCTGTCATGATGAGATCGATCTCACCGCGCCGGCAACGAAAGCGTTGACATACGGTCCGCAGACCGTGTGCTTCCAGGTGCAAGCGGGCTCGTTTCTCGGCAGCCAGCCCTTTGTGGTGCGTAGCGCGGCGGGCGTCGGTCGCAGCGGCAGCCGCCTTGCTGCCCGCGGCAGCCGCCTTGCTGCCCTTGCCTCCCTTACCCTTGTTCGCGTTTCCGGCCGCGCCCGTAGCCGCCGCCGCCGCGCGGCCGGGTAGGGCGTGTGCGTGCGGCGCCCCAGAGACAGGGGCATGTCCATCGCGCTCTTCGCCGACCCCCTTCCTAGCCATATTCCCGGCCACTCTCACTCTTTCGGTTCATCGTTCCCTGGTGCTGCCCGCCCCGTCGTGATCGTCGTTACCGCGGTCATTGTTCCCGATATCGAGTTCGTCGAGTTCGAGTTCGCCCAGCCCGAGCGCCTCGCTGACCGCACCTGCTGCGGCCCCGCCGCCGTTGTTGGCCTCGGTCTCGCGTTCGAAGTGGGGGCGGCCATCGCGGAAACGGGCACTGACGAGTTCACGCACGATCCGCTGCTCATCGAAGCGCAACTGCCCAGTTAAGCCGTCGAGTCGTTCCTCGGGGTGTTCGCGCAGCAGCTCGAGATAGGGAACGATGCGATAGGCATCGATGCCGAGCGCCATGAGCCGTGCGTGACGCTCCAGTAATGGCCGCCAGTAGCGTGCCAAATTCTCTTGTCGCAAGCCCTCGGGCACGCCAGCGTCGGCATCGACGAGCCACGGGCTGTCGACAAACCAGAGTCCATCCAGGTCACGGTCGGCGTCGGGGTTATGGCGGCCTGCATAGACGTGCGAGGTCGCAAGTACCGTCAGATCCTGGCCGTGGTGGTAGTCGATTTGCGGGCGGAGGAGTCGCGCGTGCTCAGGGAAAGCAGCGAGAAAGAGCCCGTCGATGTCCTGGCGGCGGCGTGGCACGAAGCGTGGTGCTGAACCGAGCGTGTTGACCATCTGGCGGTGGCGCTGCTGGCTCGAGTCGACATTAAGCAGCTCGCGGATCGGGCCGCCGAAATCGGTCTCGCGTGGATCGTAGCGCGTGCTGTGGACGACTGTCCCCGACTCTGCCTCGAAGGCCTCGATAAAGGCGCTCCCGACGCGATCGCCCCAACGATCGTCGGGTACCAGGGCGATCACATGCTCCCAGCCACGCTGGCGAGCGTGTTTGGCTGCCTCCCGAGCTTCGGCCTCAGGGGCTAGACCGAATTGGGTGATAGCGTCCGGGACGCTGATTGTGTTGTCTGCGGTGTTGAGTGCCAGCAGCGGGACAGAAAATGTGTCGATCTCAGCGATCAGATCGTGGAGTTCGTCCTTGGTCAAAGGTCCGATCACGTAGTCGCTGCCAGCCGTAACCGCTTGCTGGTACAGTTCGGCGATCTTCTGTGAGCCGGCGGCGGTATCGTAGACTTTGAGCCGCGGCCGCTCCAGGTTGCTGGCATAGTAAGCAGCGAAGATGCCGTCGCGTACCGCCTCTCCGGCGCTTGCCAGGTCGCCGCTCAGGGGAAGCAGCAGGGCAATCTGTGCGGGGGGTTGAAAGCGCTCACGGTAGCGTGTTGCCAGTTCTGGGGCCAGGTGCTCACCGGCAGGGTGCTCGGGAAAGCGTTCCTCCCAGCGCGCCAGTGCCTGTGCCAAAAGCGGGGGGTCGAGGCGGTGCGCGCGCGTGAGGCGGGCTAGCTCTACCCAGCCGGTAAAGCGTCTTCCGGCGCGCTCCAACTCCGCAGCGGAGAGTTCGTCAAGGGCCGGGCGCGGAGCTTCGCTTAGGAGTGCCCAAATTTGACGCTCGTTCTCCTTTTGTGCCGCGCCCTCCTCAAGGTGATCGGCGAGCCGATCATGATAGCGAGCCGCCGTCAGAAGGTCGTTCTCGTCCCCGGCGATACGAGCGCGCAACGTATAGTATTCGACCTCCAGTCCGTGCGGAGCACCATCAAGAAAGCCGAGTTGGCGACGGGCCGCAGAGGGTTGTCCGTGCTCTAGCATGGCGAAGGCGCGCACAATCCAGAAACGTTGAGCCTCGGTCTCGCTCAAGGCGCGTAGATCAACGCTGGCCAGAGCCGAGGTCGCTGACTCAAGCGCCCCGGCCCGCAGCCAGGCGTCGGCTGCCGCTAGACGCAATCGCCCGCGCTCGGCGGCCTCGTCGGCCGTCTCCGCCGCCGCTTCGAAATGCTCCGCGGCGCGCTGATACTCCTGCTCGGCTAAGGCCGCCACCGCGTGCTCTTCCTCGGTCTGCGGGGGCTCAGGCAGCGGCGCCCGCGGTGCGCAGCCGGTCAAGGCGGCGAGCAAAGCGACAGTGAGTGCCAGCGCGAGCAGGCGCTGTGGTGGGTGGCTTATCGAGGTCATCGGTCTGCGCGCTTGGATATCCCGAGGCGAGTCTAGTATGTTGAGCTGATCGACATCAAGCGCCCGACATCGCGGGGGATTGAACTCCCGCAAATCTGAGTCTAACCATGTCCGATTATGTCCAGTGAAACCGGCGTGTTGTCGGTTGTAGCAACGCCGATTGGCAATTTGCGCGACATCACGCTGCGTGCACTCGATGTGCTGGCTGCGGTGGAGTGGGTGGCCGCTGAGGATACCCGCCACAGCCGTCGGCTCCTCGATCACTACGGCCTGCGCGCGCGAACGGTCAGTCTGCACGAGCACAACGAGGCGGCGCGTATCCCCCGGCTATTGCGCCTGCTCCAGGCCGGGCAGGCGGTGGCCCTGGTCAGTGACGCTGGGACTCCGCTGCTGAGCGATCCGGGAGGGCGGTTGGTGGCCGCTGCGCACGAGGCCGGTTTTGCGGTCGTGCCGATTCCCGGGCCGAGCAGTTTAACGGCCGCACTCTCGGTGGCGGGCCTGGCCAGTGCCGAGCGTTTCGTCTTTGAGGGGTTTTTGCCGGCACAACGCACTGCGCGCCGGCGCCGGTTGGCGGCGCTGGCCAGCGAGCAGCGTGCCGTGGTGCTTTTCGAGGCGCCGCACCGCCTGCTCGACACGCTGACCGATCTATGCGAGCTCTGTGGCGAGCAGCGACAGATTGTGGTCGCGCGCGAGTTGACTAAGGTGCACGAGACGGTGCTGCGCGGAGCGCTGCAAACGGTACTCGAAAGCGTCGCCGGAGATGCTAACCAGCGGCGCGGAGAGGTGGTCCTGGTCGTTGCCGGCGTGCCTGCGGCCACGGCGCCTGAGACGGTTGCTGTTGAGGCGACGGATGTATTGCGTGCCTTGCTCCAAGAGTTGCCGCTCAAACAGGCAGTACGCCTAGCGGCACGGTTGACTGGGCAGCGCCGCAATACGCTCTATCAGCAGGCGCTGGCTCTCGCCGAGAGGGAGTAAGTCAGCGCCGGTGAGGAAAGGGATGGAGTCGGCCGATAAGCCGGGTTCTGTCGCGGGCGACCATTCCTCTGGGACGTGCGTCACCGCACGCCTCTAGCAGCCTACCCGGGAGCGACGCGGGCCACGTCGTAGCTCCCCTATTTGGCCTTGCTCCGGGTGGGGTTTACCGTGCCGCGAACTGTTGCCAGTCGCGCGGTGCGCTCTTACCGCACCGTTTCACCCTTGCCTGTGCCCCGCAGGGCCATCGGCGGTCTCTTCTCTGTGGCACTTTCCGTAGGCTCACGCCCCCCAGGGGTTACCTGGCACCCTGCCCTGTGGAGCCCGGACTTTCCTCCACGCTGACGACCCGCGAGCCCGCCGCTAGGGCAGCACGCGAGACGTGGCGCAGCGATCGCCTGGCCGACTCCATGTCCCGATTCTACTGTTTTCGGGGGGCGCCGTCACGGTGCCACTAGAGCGCCTGGGTTGCGCTTTGGGGTGGACAAGGGAAGTGAGGCAGGGGCGGTTAGGCCGTTTGTAAACCCAGTGATATCATAAAATTATAAACTAATCTTGAACATATTTTTTGGTTTTGTTTTTTAAGTCTATGTTTTGCGAATTTGGTCTTTTGGAGGGATTCTTGTGTTTTGTGAAAACCATGCGCTAAGTCCATGTATAGCGTGAGTCCGTTGGTTGACGTGGGCACGAGCCCTTTCTATAGTGTCGCCATGTGGCGTGCGGTGGGTCAGAGGGGCAGAAAGTGGGGGCCCTAAGG
>NZ_NRRN01000006.1 GCF_016583625.1 Halorhodospira abdelmalekii
TGCTAGCACGGTTGTTTGACCCGGATATTGAGCGGTTCACTCCGTTCAAGCGGGTCAAGGCGATCTTGCTGGAACGGACTGAGCGCCTCCGGTTGGGACTGCTCAACCAGGACTCCAGTTGCTCGCCCGGTCACACCCGGGTGCTATCAACGGAGAGCGAATCACCGAATGAGCACTTTCGAGTATGAAATTCGGAGCAGTAAAAGTGTAAAGAACAGTAAAGCGGCGTATGCTTAGGCTCGTTTCCCCGCACGCAAATCCAGCCGCAGGCACGAAACCGCAGGCACGAAGGCGCTTAGAGTCAGTGGTTGTTTTGGCCCGTCGCCAGTTCAATAACAAGACCGCGGAAGTCGCTGCTGAAGTGCTCAGCGACCTCTTCCAGGGCGCGGCGCTCCGCGGTGGCGCGATCGGTAGCGGCGCTGCGAATCGGCCAGCGTCGTTCGGCGCGGGGCTCGCCGGCCGGGTCGAGCAGCCGCAGCGTCAGCCCGCCACGTTGCCAATACCAGCCGTCGCGCTGACCTAGATCGTCGAGTTCCAGCTCTGCTTCCAGTCGGTAGGCGTCACGACAGTTCGTTCCCTCAGCACCCTTAAAACCGGCTTCGGTCACCGCCGCCTTCAAAAGTTGGGTAACTCGACCGGCGTGTTGCCCTCGCGCTTGGGTCCGAATAGGGATGGCGGCCGCTTTAGAGCCGAGCTGCGCCTCCAGTAGCGACAGCTCGTAGCGCGCCGGCATACCGGCCCCGGTCAACACCCGCAGCGCTTCTTGGTGTTCGGCGCGCTGACGCTGAGCAGCCACTCCGCGAGCTAGGGCAGCCAGTGACCGCAGCCGGTCGGTCGCCGCATCGGCCTGTTCCAGCGCCTGGGTGGTGACGCGATCCAGTGCGGCCATCTCTTCGCGCAGTGCGCTCGCTGCCCGCTGCCGCTCGAGTACTGCTAGGACGTGGTAGTCGCCCGACTGCGGATCGCGCCACGTCTCCCCGAACTCAACCCCGCGCAGGGTCGCTGCGGTCTGCGTCTCAATCTGCCACTCCCACTGCTCGTGGGAAAAAGGGGTCTGTCCCCCATTTCTCTCCTCACCAATTGTTAGGCGTTCGTGGCGTTGCGAGATCGCTGCGACCTGCACCTTAAAGATGCGGGCAAGTTCGGCCCGGGCGTGATCTTGTGCCGACTCACGGCTCTCCGCCGAGCCTACCGCGATCAGGTAGCGTGTTCGCGGATAGGCGGCCGGTTCGGCCCCGGTGACCCACTCCGGTCTCTCTTCGGAGCGCGTATCGCCCCCGGCACAGCCGGTCGCCAATAGGACGGCTGCTGTGGCCAGTGCGGTTAGGGCAGCCAGTTTGGCCGGTACGGCCAGTACGGCCAGGAACGGCAGTCCCAGCGTTGGGTGTTGCCCCCACAAGATCCGTTTTGCGGGCTCCTCTTCGTCACTCGGCAGGCCGCGGCTGACTCTGTAACGGGTGCAACGGGTCAATCGCATCACATCCCCTCCCGGCGGGTTACGGAGCCGGTCCGCTTCGAGACCCAGCGATCAAAGATAAAGTGATAGGTGTCGGCTGCCAACTCGATGCAGCCTAACGAGGTTCGATTTAGAGTGTGGTTGCTCGGCCCTCGGTAGACCAGTTCCAGGCAGTGTTCACCGGGCGGCAGGCTCACACGGGCCATATAGTAGCGCGCCGGCAGCATCCCCCAGGTGCGGGTGTCGGCCCGGTCGGCAGCCAGGGTGAAGATGTTCATAGCTAGGCCGGCGGCCGGGTTGACCTCGCGGGCCTGGTCAATCAGCTCTTTTTGCACCAGCAGCCGCGCCAATGCCCGCGCGACGAGCACGGCCTGTTGCTCATCGAGCAGGATGCGGGCAACGGCGTCGATGTCGTGGACCGGTTCTGCAGAGATCGCTGCTTCCGGACCGCGCAGCTCGATCGAGTGAACGGCTCGTTGCCGCGGTTCGTAGTAGGGCAGGGCGATACTGTGGATGCGTCCTTTGTCGTCCTGTACCGCCGTGCTCTGTTCGCGTCTGCGTGGGGCCAGCCCCACGCCACTGATGACGACGACGTGCGCCTGTTGTCGATGTGTCGCCGGATCAGGCCAGTCATCGAGCGCGAAGCGCTCCTGCCACTGCGCTCGTTCCTCGTCCAGGCCGAATGCATCGGCTAGGCGGAGCAGGTCCAGCTGCAGCGCCGTTGGCACCACGATCCCCAGACGTTCGCTCTGCTCCTGGTAGGCCTGTTCGGCCAGTCGGTACGCCACCAACGCTTGGTCTGGCTCACCGAGATGCTCAAAGATCAGTCCGCTGAGGTAGTGTGCGAAGGGGTCGCGCCGATAGGCTGAGCGGCTCTGCTCATCAGCCAAGCGCTGCAGGCGCAGGTCGATCCGCAGGATCTCGACCCGAGCTGCTTCGCTATCCCCCAGGTCGAGGTAGTTGAAGGCCTTGATCAGGTGCAGCAGGATACGGTCATGGGGGGCGCCGGCGTAAGCGAAAGCGGTTTCGCCTACCGTCAGACTGCCGATCTGTTCGGTCACGCTCAGCGGATCGACCTCGGCGATGGCGTTGTGTGCTGCCTCCAGTGCCTGGTTGCTCGCCTCGAACTTGCCGGCCATGCGTAGTAGAGCACCGCGGTTGAGCAAGTCGACGACGCGATCGCCGCTGCCGCCGGGGCGCTCATCGAGCAGCGTCAGGGCCCGCTGCGGATCGCCATCTTGCACGGCCGCTTCGACGGCGGCCATCCGTTCACCGTAGGTGGTGCAGCCGGAGAGTGCAGCGCCGAGCAGCACCGCTAGGCAGAACGCTAGGCCGCTGCTGCGGGCTCGTCGCAGCGCTCGGCACATGATCGATCACGGCCGCACCGAGGCCGAGCGTATCAGCTTGCGGATCTCTTTGTTGCCGATCCAGACCTTGCGGTTATCGGCTAAGCTGATGAGCTCCATATCGACTTGGTAGTAGCGGACCTGGCGTCTCCCCTCTTGGTCGATGATGGAGTTGATTGAGCCGAGCAGCATGAAATCGGCGCCCAACTCTTCGCCCATCGCCTTGCGGCTTTCGGCGCTGGCGTGCAGATCCTGGTCGCGGCGCTCTTCGCGGATCTGTTCGCGTTGCCGCGCATCGGCGACGAAGTCGACCCGTCCGGAGTTGATCAGCTCGCGCTGGATGTCGTTGACAAAGGTGCGGGTGTTGATGTGCTCGTGGCTGAGGTTGCGGACGCTGCCGACGATCACAGTGGGCCGCTCGCCGTGCTGGCGCTGAAAGTCACGCAGCCAGGCACGGTCGAGGGCATCGGCGACCATCTCCTCGGCGACTAAACGCGAATCCAAGTCGTTCCATCGTCCAGAGAGGTCGTGCTCGGCATCCCGGTCGATCCGTTTGACTGAGTGGCCACAGGCCGCCAAGAGGGCGGCTATCAGGACGATGGCAGCGACCTGACTCCAGAGCCGCGGCGCCGCCGTAAGCGGTGGCGAACTGAGGTCTGCGCGGCGGTTGTTGGATTGAGATCTGCTCATGGCGCTGTGCTGTTAGCTGAGTTCTCGGCACTGAGGCGAATCAAGGTCCGGCAGGGAGGGAGTGCACTGCCCGCCAACCTAGCCCATTCCCTTGAGTTTGGCAACGCATTTGGCAATGCGCTTGGCAATGCGCTTGGCAATGAGTCTGGTATTGGCAAGGGGCGGTGCTTAAACGAGCCTAGCCTGTCCGTCGCCGGTCGCCGCTCTGACTGCCAGCGGTTCGGCCCGCGGCGCGGAGAGTCCGGAGGATGGCATAGACCGACACCCCCCCCAGCGTCACAAAACCGATCCAGCTTGCGATCGGCAGCGGTATGCCGAACAGCGCGGCGGCCTCGGCACAGTCGGTATTGCCGGTGACTAACTCGATTAAGACCTCACGCCACGGCAAAAGCTGTAGCATGACCTCGGGACTCATGCCGCAGTCGACGACGTCTGGATTCCACATCACGTAGAGGTGGCGCGTTGCCACCGCGATGCCGCCTAGCGCCGTCGTTAGCAACGCCCCGAGCAACACCCACAGTCCCCAACGGCGGCGCGGCCAGAGCAGGAAACCGAGCAGCGCGATCAGCATCAACAGCGCCAAGATTCCCCGCTGGGTCCAGCACAGCGAGCACGGCACCAGCCCTCCCCAGTGTTCCGCAGCGGCGACGACGGCGCCGGCGAGCGCCGCCACCAGTGCGACCCCCCCCAGCAGGCGGCGGCTGCGAGTGCTGATCTCATCAAGCGTGTGCATAACAGCCCCACTCCTCACTCTGCTTAACTGTTTAAGGCCGCTTGCGCGAAAAGCCCCGCTTTCCTGGAGCGGAGGGGGGGGTCAACCGGAGAATAGGTCCGGAGTGGCCCCGCTGCTCGGTTCGAGCCCCAGGAGCGCGTAGGTATGGGTCGTTGCCGTGCGACCACGCGGGGTGCGCATCAGGTAGCCCTCCTGGATCAGGTAAGGTTCGACGACATCCTCAAGGGTGCCACGCTCCTCGCCGATGGCGGTCGCCAGATTGTCGAGCCCAACCGGACCGCCGCCGAACTTATGCACCAGTGCTTGGAGCAGGCGATGATCCTGCTCGTCGAGGCCGTGTCGATCGACATTCAACATCTCCATCGCCTCAGCCGCGACCTCAGCAGTGATCTGCCCATCGGCGCGCACCTCGGCAAAGTCGCGCACCCGGCGCAGTAGGCGGTTGGCTACCCGCGGGGTGCCGCGTGCCCGGCGGGCGATCTCCGCCGCCCCGGCGGCAACGGTCGTCACGCCGAGACGCTGTGCGGAACGTTCGACGATCGCGGTCAACTCACTGACCGGATAGTAGGCGAGCCGTTGCACGATGCCGAAGCGATCACGCAGCGGCGAGGTCAGGAGACCGGCGCGGGTGGTTGCACCGACCAGAGTAAACGGGGGCAGTTCGAGCTTGATGGAGCGAGCCGCCGGCCCCTCGCCGATGACGATATCGATGCGAAAGTCCTCCATCGCTGGATAAAGAACCTCCTCGACGACCGCCGAGAGACGGTGGATCTCATCGATAAAGAGGACATCGCCCGGCTCAAGGTTGGTTAAGATGGCGGCGAGATCACCGGGACGGTCGAGCACCGGGCCGGAGGTTTGGCGCAGGTTCGCCCCCATCTCGTGAGCGACGATGTAGGCGAGCGTCGTCTTACCGAGCCCCGGTGGGCCGAAGAGCAGGGTGTGATCGAGCGGTTCGCTGCGGCCGCGGGCTGCCTGGATAAAGATCTCGAGCTGACCGCGCACCCCGTGCTGACCGATGTACTCGGCGAGCGAATGCGGCCGCAGGGCGCGCTCCAATACCGCCTCTTGCCCCTGTTCGGAGGCGCCGTTGACGATACGCCCGGAGGCGGATGGCAGTTGCTGATCTGCGCTGAGCATGGCTCGATTTTACCCGCTCCGACCGGCGAGGCTGCGTTGCAGGGCGCGGCGAATGATCGTCTCGCAGCTCATCTCGTCTGTGGCCACGCTGCGGGCCATGCGGACGGCCTCGGCCGGCTTGTAGCCGAGCGCCTGCAGCCCGTCGACCGCCTGTTCGAACTCGCTGCTGCCGGGAAAGGAGGCAGTGGCATCGTCAGCGGCGCTCGCCCCGTCCACCGCAGCGGCATCGGCGCTCCAACCGAGGCCTTCGAGGCGATCGCGCAGCTCGACGATCAGCCGCTCGGCGGTCTTGCGGCCGACCCCGGGGATGGCGGTGAGGCGCTTGGCGTCGTCGTCGCGCACGCAGCGTATCAGCTCCCGGCCATCGAGCCCGGAGAGCAGCGCTAAGGCCAGTTTCGGGCCGACTCCAGAGATGCGAATAAGGCGTCGAAAGAGATCGCGTTCGTTGCGGTTGCAAAAGCCGTAGAGGGTGAAGCCGTCCTCGCGCACGCTCAAGTGGGTGTGGAGGGTGACCTCTTGGCCCCGCTCTGGGAGCTGTTCGTGGGTCGAGAGGGGGGCATCGAGCTCGTAGCCGACGCCGCCGACATCGAGGATCAGCGCCGGCGGGCGCTGATCGAGGAGGCGGCCGCGCAGCTGCGTGATCATCGGTTCGACCCCGCGCTTGCAGCGGCCGCCTGAGCGATCGGGGAGCGGCGGTGGTGGGCATGACAGAGGGCAACGGCGAGGGCATCGGCGGCGTCCTCGGCCGGCTGGGTGCGCAGCCCGAGCAGGACGCGCACCATGTAGCCGATCTGCTGTTTGTCGGCGCGGCCGCGGCCGACGATGGCCTGTTTGATCTGCGCCGGGGCGTACTCGGCGATCGGCAGCACGGCGCCGACGCAGGCCGTCAGCGCGGCGCCACGGGCGTGGCCGAGCTTGAGCGCGGTATCGGCGTTGCGGTGGACGAAGACGCGCTCCAAGACGACCTCATCAGGGTGGTGCAGGGCGATGACCTCGCCGATGCCGCGGTGGATGGCGCCGAGGCGTTCGGCGAGCGGTGCGGTGCGGGCAAGGCGCAGGGTGCCCTCGGCAATGAGCCGCAGCGGTTCACCGAGTTCGATGATGCCGTAGCCGGTCACTCGGGAGCCGGGGTCGATGCCGAGAATGCGAGTCATCTGCCCTCTGTCGCTCGCTCTTGCAGTGTGTGATTGTCGTCGCCCGGTGTGGCTGCCGCTGTGCTGACGGCTTGCTCTGGCCGGTTGTGTCTACTCGGCTGCGAAGGCCTCCTCCGGCAGCTCGGCGTTGGTATAGACGCTCTGGACATCGTCGAGGTCTTCCAGGCGGTCGATCAGCTTGGCGGTCTTCTCGGCGTCGTCGCCGGCAACCGGCACGGTTAGATCGGGTCGCTGGGTGATATCGGCGGCGGCCGGCTCGAGCCCGGCGGCAAGCAAGGCCTCGCGCACCGTATGATAACTCGCCGGTGCGGTCAGCACCTCGGTCGAGCCGTCTTCGTTCTCGACGAGGTCGTCGGCGCCGGCCTCAAGGGCGACCTCTAGCACCTGTTCGCTGTCGGTCTCAGGTGCGAAGAGCAGCACGCCGCACTCCTGAAAGAGGTAGGCGACCGAGTTGTCGGTGCCGAGTTTGCCGCCGTGTTTGGTGAAGGCGTGACGCACCTCGGAGACGGTGCGGTTGCGGTTATCGGTCATGCAGTCGACCATGATGGCGGTGCCGCCGGGACCGTACCCCTCATAGCGGATCTCTTCGTAGTGGTCGGTCTCCTCTAGACCGGCGCCCTTCTTGATGGCGGCATCGGCGCGATCTTTCGGCAGGTTGACGGCGAAGGCGCGGTCTAAGGCAAGGCGCAGTCGGGCGTTGGTCTCCGGATCGGGGCCGCCGATGCGTGCCGCGACAGTGATCTCCCGGATATGCTTAGTGAAAATCTTGGCACGCTTGGCGTCCTGTGCCGCCTTACGGTGCTTGATGTTCGCCCATTTGCTGTGTCCGGCCATGGCGCTGGGGGGCTCCTCGCTGCTGCCTCAGTGGACTTTGCTCACTCCTAAACGGGCAATTGTATCATCATAAATTGTTGCAAACGTAGCGCACTTTCACCACTCTCCGCAGTCAATCTAGCTTGTCTTGACGGTTTCCGCCTTTTCAGCGGGAGTAGTTGATCGTCTGCGATGCCTATGCCAGCACAACCGCAACCGCTGCACTACGAGAGCCTGCCCTATATCGGTGATGCCCGGGCTGCGCTGGCCGCCCTCGGTAATGAGCCGTGGTCGGCGTGGCTCGACTCCGGGTATCCGGGCCTCGGCCACGGCCGCTTCGATATCCTGGTTGCCCGCCCGGTGGCCACCCTATTTGCCCGTGGCGGTGTCACGCAGCTGCGTGAGCAGGGGCGCTGTCGACTGCTGCGCGGCGATCCGATCGCCCATCTTCAAGCCTGGCTCGCGCAGCGCCCGGCGGTGGCGAGCGATCCGCAGCTGCCCTTCGTCGGCGGTGCGCTCGGCTACTTCTCTTACGATCTAGGGCGACGCCTGCTCCGGGTTGCCGGTGCGTCTTCGAGCCTGCCCGAGATGGCGGTCGGCTTCTACGAGTCGGCCATCGTCACCGATCATCAGCAGCGGAGTAGTGTGGCGGTGGGTTCGCGTCTCGATCGGGCGTGGCTGCGCAGCGTCGTGCGCCGCTTACAACGGCGGCGGCGCAACGCGGAGCCGTGTGGAGGGGGGGGAGGCGCCTCGCCGCCGCTGCTGGGTGAGACCCTTGCCGAGCCGGATCGGGCCGGCTACCTGAACGCCTTTCAACGCGTTCAGGACTACCTACACGCCGGCGACTGCTACCAAATTAACCTAGCGCGTCGCTTTCGCGCCGCCTATCGCGGCGATCCGCAGCAGGCCTATTTGGCCCTGCGCCAGCGTGCGCCGGCCCCCTTCGGGGCGTGGCTGCGCTGGCCCGGTCACGCCGTGCTCAGCCTCTCGCCGGAGCGCTTTATCGCCGTCGATGAGGCCGGGCAAGTGCTGACGCAGCCGATCAAGGGGACTCGCCCGCGCGGGCACGATGCGCCGAGCGATGAGGCGCAGCGCCGAGCACTCTGTGCCAGTGCTAAAGAGCGCGCCGAGAACGTGATGATCGTCGATCTGCTGCGCAACGACCTCGGCAAACACTGCATTCCGGGGACGGTGCGCGTGCCTGAACTCTGTCAACCGCACCGCTTTGCCACCGTCCACCACCTGATCAGCACGGTGACCGGCACGCTCGCCGCGCCCGCCTCGCCGCTCGATCTGCTGCGCGACGCTCTACCTGGAGGCTCGGTGACCGGCGCCCCGAAACGCCGTGCGGTCGAGATCATCGAGGCGCTTGAGCCGGGGCCGCGCGGTCTCTACTGCGGGACGATCGGCTATATCGGTGCCGATGGCCGGATGGATAGCAACATCGCCATCCGTACCGCTGTCTGCGCGCGCGGGCAGCTGACTTACTGGGCGGGCGGCGCGGTTGTGGTCGACTCGACTGCCACTGCCGAGTTCCAGGAGACGCTGGATAAGGCGGCCGCCTTTCTCGGCGCGTGCGCGGGCGGTGCGGGGCAGCGACAGCGCTGATGCCGCTGCTGAGCGATTAGTGGCGTGTCGCTGGCGAGCGGGTATCGTTGCCTGCGAGCAGACGGGCAAAGGCCGCAAGGGGCTCGTGCTCCTCGGCGCAAGCGGCACCGATACGCTGCAGTGTGGTCGCCTCGATCTGCAGCGCGGCTGGCGCTTCGATCCCCTCAAGGCCTGCCTGTACCCAATGGTGGGCAAACTCTACGGTCTCGATCAGTCGGCCGTGCGTTCCCGGTGCGCCGCGCGCAGCGGGGGCGCCGTAGCGGTTGCGCTCCGGTCCGCCAGCCACGGCGACGATCGCCTCGGGCAGTTGCCACTCGTGCAGCAGCATCTCGCCGGCCTCGTGGTAGTCGCACCCAAGCTCCTGAAAAGTAAGCAAAGAGAGGGGGCGGTCTGGTTCATCCTGGCGACGGCTGAGGATGTCGTTCATAGCGTTTGGAAAGACGTGTACGAGTAAGAGCAAACCGATGTTATGCAGTACACCGCCGAGGTAGGCGGCTTCGGAGCCGTGCTCGGGGAGGGTGTGCGGTGCGAGGCGGGCGGCGCAAAAGGCAGTAGCGATCGATTCGTACCAGTAGCGTTCGAGGTGGAAGGCCGGGCACTTGCTCGTATCGAAAACCTGATTGAGCAGCAACGAGGTGGCGAGGACACGCACCCGATTCAAGCCGATGCGCATGATCGCCCGTTCGAGCGAATAGATCGTTTCTCGGCGGCTGAAAAAGGCGTAGTTGGCAACGGCGATGATGCGCGCCGTTAGTCCTGGCTCGCGCCCGAGAACCTTAGCCACGGTGGCAATATCCACATCGTTGGTACTGGTGGTGACCAAGATCTCGTGCGCAATGTAGGGGAGCACCGGCAGGGTATCGGTGGTGGCGAGTAGGCCGGCGGCGGAGGTTCCGGTGTGGCGATCATCTGGCATGGGGCGACTCTCGGGCGAAACATTTTGAGGCATTCTACCAAATTGCGCCGCGGTGCTCTGCCTGTAATCGCGCGGTACCGCTATCCGCCGCGCCCTCCCTTGTTGCTGCCCCCCTTGTCGCTGCCTGCCCCCTCACCGTGCGTGCCCCTTGCTCCGGTGGTGCGGCGCGTGCGTGTGCTGCTTGTGCGCTCGGCTCGGTCTTTGGCTTGGCCCTGGTTTTGGGGGTGATCCTGGGTTTGGTTTTGGGTTTGGTTCTGGGCCGCCCCCTCGGTCTGGCTCTCGGTCCGGCGTCTAGCTTGGGTGTCGGCGGCTTGGCCGCTCAACTGCCGCCACATCGTTAAATTGCTTTCGGCGATCTGCGTCATGAGCGTCATCGGGTTGTGGTCCATCAGTTCCCGGGTGCGCTCGTGGAAGGCGCGCTGCTGCTCGCCCCACAGTTCCAGACTCTTCTCTAGGTAGCTAGTGAGCATGCTCTGCATGTTACCGCCGTAGGCGCGAATCAGCTGAGCGAGGAGCTGGCTGGAGAAGATCGGTCGGCCGCCTTCCTCCTCCTCGCTAATGATTTGCAGCAAGATGCTGCGCGTAAGGTCTTCATGGCTTTTGGCGTCGATGACCTGGAAGTCGACCCCTTCGAGTACCAAGTGTTTGACATCAGCCAGGGTGATATAGCTGGAGATGGCGGTGTCGTAAAGTCGCCGATTGGGGTACTTCTTGATGGTGCGTGGCTCGGACATGGTTAAGAGGCTCCCAAGTGAACAGTGTGACAACTGGATGCGAGTTGGCGCGGGCTGGCGCACGACTCTCAGTGTGTTTGACGCGAACCGGTCGCGCGTCGTCGGTTGCAGCCATAGTGTAGTGCGTGTCCCGAGCGGCGCCCCCGAGAGCGGTGCCGTGGTGTAGCGCGTGTCTCGATCGGCGCCGAGCAGCACATGAACAGCGGCTCGGGTGGGCCTGGGGCGAACAACCTGTGTGGGGCAATTGTCGCATAGCTGGTGCTGCAATGCACAACTAGGCGGCATAGGCCCGCTTGGTGTAGCATGACGCCGAACGTGTGCGCCGCGGCCGGTGTGCGCGTCCGTCGTCAATGCATGATTCATTAACTAACGAGAGGGAGGCATTATGGCCGGTCGATTGGCATTGGTAACCGGGGGTAACGGCGATATCGGCACGGCGGTGTGTGCAGCACTGGCGAGTGCTGGCTACCGCGTGGTGACGACCTGCGTTGATCCTGAGGCCGAAGGAATTGCCGAGTGGCAAGCGCAAATGCGCCAACAGGGCCACGAAGTGGCGTACGTCGTCTGTAATGTGGCCGACCACGACGCCTGTGTACGCATGGCCGAAGAGGTCGAGCGTGAGCACGGTGCGGTCGACGTGCTGGTTAATCTCGCCGGGATTACGCGCGATACCTTCCTGCATAAGATGAAGAGCGAAGATTGGCAAGCGGTGCTTGATGTCAATCTCGACAGCGTCTTCAATGTAACGCGGCAGTTTATCAACGGGATGCGCGAGCGTGGCTTTGGGCGGGTCGTCAACGTCGCCTCGGTCAACGGCCAAACCGGGCAGTTTGGCCAGGCAAACTACTCGGCCTCCAAGGCTGGGATGCACGGCTTCACCATGGCCCTGGCAAAAGAGGGCGCGCGCAAAGGGATCACCGCCAATACCGTCTCTCCCGGGTATGTCGAGACCAGCATGACGGGGAAGATCGCGGAAGAGGTGCGGCAGCAGATCGTGGCCCAGATCCCGGCCGGGCGGATGGCACGGCCCGATGAGATTGCCCGGGTCATCGCCTTCCTGGCAGCGGATGAGTCGGCCTTCATCAACGGTGCGAATATCCCGGTTAACGGCGCGCAGTTCTGTAGCTTCTAAGGCTCTCACGGACCCTCGGGCTGGGGAAAGGACTCCCCGCGAAGCAACAAAAAGGCGTTGACAGGCAAACCTGAACGCCCTATCATGCTGCACGGCAGCATCGGATAGGCATCAAAGAGCCAGAGGAAGCGGTAGGCTTCCTCCGAAAGCGCGCCCCAGGCCCATCGTCCACCGCTGGGCCGGATGTAGGTCGGGGATGTCGTGATGCCGATCACGGATGCAGGTTGTTATAGGTTTTGTGACCGATCTCCTCCTGGCGGCGTCTCCCTACTCTGGGGAGACCACTCGTCGCCAAGCTTAGCCCCCTCTCATGGGAGGGGGTTCTTTTTTTGTGGATATCCACCCGTCCTGCGTCTGCGGCCCGGTAGCACCACGTCACCTGTAGGCCCATCCTCAAGAGCCCGTCTTCTGCTGCAACACGGCCACAATCGGGGTCGATTGGCCTGAACCGGTCAGTCCGACACCCGCTGCGCCCAGAGGAAGGCGCATTGTCCCTATCTGTACGACATTATGCAAGAGTGGAATAAGCTAGGGATTCGTGATGCACAGGTGGTGGGGCGGATTAAGGACCGGTGGCGAGCCAGGCCAGCACCTCCGGGAGCAGTTCACGGTGGGCGCGGCGACTGATAAAGACGCCCAAATGTCCTCCTGCAAAGGCGATCTCGCGGTAGTGCGGGGTGCCGATGTGGTCTCTCAGCGCTTGCGCGGCGGCGGCCGGCACGAGGTGATCATGAGCTGCGTAGATGTTCAGCGTGGGGGCGCGGACCTGGTCCAGTGTGAGCGGCTCGCCGCAGAGTTCTAGGGTGCCGTTCAGCAGCCCATTGCGCTGGTAGAAGTCGCGCGCAAACTGCGTAAAGGCCGCCCGCGGTTGACGCGGACTGTCGTACATCCAGCGCTCTAAGCGCATGAAGTCTTCAAGTGCCTGTGGCTGCTCGGCGAGCTCCGGAAAGTCGAGATAGCGCTGCGAGAGCAAGCGGTAGGGCTTGAGTGCGACAAAGAAGGCGTTGAGCCAGTGGGCGCTGATGTTGCCGAGGCGTTCGCCGATGCGCTCAAAGTCGAGTCCCTGTGCCAGCTGGCTGAGCCGGTCCTCGGGGGTGGCGAAATCGACCGGGGTGACGAGCAACACGAGACGCTTGAGTAGGTTTGGCCGGAGGGCGGCCAGGCAGAGTGCGAAGGTTCCGCCCTGACAGATACCGAGAAGATGGGGTTTCTGACCGTCATGGCGATCGGCGATCGTCACGGCGGCCGCCGCGAGGCCGCCGTCGATATGCTCATCGAGGCTGATAAACCGGTCGGCGCCTTGCGGTTCGCGCCAATCGAGCAGATAGACCGGGTGCCCGGCAGCGCGCAGCCGGCGAATCCAGGAGCGCTCCGCGGTCAGATCGAGAATAAAGGGGCGGTTGACCAGCGAGTAGACAATCAGCACCGGGGGGCGTTCTTGCCGTTGTGGGGAAGGCGCGGTCTCCTCGCTTGGGGGGGCGGCGGAATCTTTACCCTGCCAATCGCCGCCCGGATAGTAGCCGAGCAGCTCGGCCCGCCGGCCGATCGGCAACCGCACATCGACCGGAGTGACCCCGGCGGTGGGCGCCGGGAGGCGTTCGGCTGCCTCCAGGGCGCGGGCTAGGCGCTGCTGCCAGTCGCCGATCTCTCCCTGTGCCCGCAGCGGATCGATGGGCGGATCCATCATGGTTTGTTGCGGCCCTTCGCGCCCGGGTGGTGCGCGTAGAGCCGGCGCAGTTCGGTTAGGTCGGCGCGCAGCTCCGCGACCTCTCGCTGTAGTCGCGCCACTTCGGCGGAGAGCGCAGCGGTGCGATCGCGCTCCTGCAGTGGCTGCTCACGTTCGAGCCGATCGAGCCGGCGTTGCGTATCGAGGAAGTCGCTGCGATTGGGCAGATCGAGGGCCTGTAAGTGGCGATCCAGTCCCTCCTGGTAGCCGGCGATCAGCTCCGTAGTGGCCGCCATCAGCTCGCTAAAGGCGCGACTCCAGCGCGGGTCGGCCAGTAGCTCTTCGTAGGCCTGTTCGCTCTCTTCGAGCCAGAGCTGATAGAGTGCTCGCAGGCTCTCTGGGCGTGCGCGCTGGTCCGCGGCCGCTTCGCCCGGTGGCGGCTCACTGCGTCCGGTGTCGACCGTCCCTGATGCCTCTGATGCCTCCCGTTGTGCGCCCGCTGATTCCGGCCCGCTGGTGGCAGGCCCGCTGGTGGCTGACCCTGTCGTGGCCCCTGTCGTGGCGGTATCAGCGGCTGCCGGGGGGGTGGGATGCAGGCGCTGTTGCAGCCGCTCGACTCCCTTGCAGGCGCTTTCGTGAAGCAGTTCCAGGCAGTGCAGCTGGGCCTGCAGGCAGCGCTGCGCGGCGGCGGCGCACTCGACGCCGCGTTGCTGCTCGGTCTGCAGCGGGCCGAAGCGGGCGAGGGTGCGCAGTGGCTCCCACTCCAGAGGCAGCGTCCACGGCCACGACGGATGGTCGCCGGGCTCGCGCGCGAGCGCCGTCGCGGCCCGTTGGGCCTGGGCAAAGAGGGTATCGAGTCGTTCTTGCAGGCGAGTGCACGCCTCGGCGATAGCCGCGCTACGCTCCGCTGCCGCCGCCTGTGTACCGTCGTCGGCCGCAGGAGGCGTTGCTAACGCTTGCCAAAGCTCGCTGAGCGCCTGCATGGCGTCGATCTGTTCGAGCCACAGGGTGCTGAAAGACTCTCCTCTCTCCATGGGCTCTCTTTATCGTCTCTACTGCCGGGTGCTCTCGGCAGTCGGCCGTAAGCGGTGCGCAGAGTATGCTGTAGTAAACGACCAGCTTAGCGTGCGCTGTGCTCCTGCTGCCAGCGCTCGCGTAGGGCCTCGGCTTGGGCGCGGCGGTAGCGATTGTCGTCTGCGTAGCGGATGGCGTTATCGAGCTGGGCTAGTGCCAGCCGGGTGTCGCCGCGTAGATAGTGGAAGCGCGCGTAGGCGATGTAGCCCTCGGCCTCGCGGCCGCTCGCGTGCGCAGCCTCAGCGTAGAGGCGCAGCAGGGGGGCCAGGCTTGGATCGTCGCTGCGGCCGAAGTGGGTAAGCAGCCGCCGAGCCTCCTCGGCGCGATCGAGGTGCAGCAGGGTCTGCGCCTGGCGCTGGAGTGCAGCGCGGCTATCGGGGTAGAGTGCGCGGGCCTGGGCGTAGGCCTCCAAGGCCGTCTCGGGGCGTTCGGCGGCGCGCAAGATCTCGCCACGGGCTAGTAGCACAAAGAGTCGTTCGCCGTCGATTGCACTGAGGGTGTCGAGGAGGGCGAGAGCCTGGGCATACGCTTGCTCCTCCTGAGCGAGGGCCAAGGCCAAGCCGTAGATGGCGCCGCTGCGCTCGCCCGGGGTGCGGGCGCGGCGCAGCTGCTCATCCATGTGGGCCACTGCGCTGGTGCGCCCCCGTTCGTGGCTCTGAACCGCCAGACGGGCGCGGATAAAGGGGTGGTGGCCGCTCTCGATGACTTCGCCGCCGGCAAGGCGCTGGGCGAGGTTCTGGCTCTCGGTGATACGCCGCTGTGTCAATGGGTGGGTCTGTAGGTACTCGGGCGGCTGTTCGGCGTAGCGGCTCGCCTCGGCCAGGCGCCGGAAGAACGACGGCATGCCGTGCGGGTCGAGGTTGGCGGCGGCTAGATTGCGCAGCCCCGTGCGATCGGCCTCTAGTTCGTGCTCGCGCGAGTAACGCAGCTGCTCCTGCAGCGGTGCGGCCATTCCGGCCATCGCCGCGGCCGTTCCCGCCTGTGGATCGTGCGCCCCGATCACGATCGCCGCGAGTATGGCCGCGGCGCTCTGCAGCGTATGGCGCTGCGCCTGGGCCAGCTGCCGGGCGATGTGGCGTTCGGTGACGTGGGCGATCTCGTGGGCGATGACGGCGGCGAGTTCGCTTTCGGAGGTGGTCTCGCGAATCAGCCCGCGGTGGATGCCGATGTAGCCGCCGGGTAGAGCGAATGCGTTGATGTTTTCATCTTCGACGACGAAAAAGTAGAAGTCGTAATCGGGGGCGTGGCTGTGGGCGACCAGTCGCTGCCCGAGGTCGTTGATGTACTGCTCGATCTCTGGGTCTTCGAGCAGCGGCAAGTGGCGCCGTAGTTGCGCCATGATATCGGAGCCGAGCTGGCGCTCCTTATGCACCGGCAGCGCCTCGCCGCCCGGTGCGCCGAGTTGCGGCAGCCGCAGCTCCTCGGCGGTCGCAGCCGGGGCGAGGCTGAGTAGCAGCATGGCGAAGACGGCTCCCTGCAGCGATGGCCGAAAGCGGTGCAGCATGGCAACCTCTTGCGAAACGGTTATGATAACGCTGTATCATCGCAGCCCACACACCGGAGGGCCACCCGTTGGAGCTGATCCGCAACTGGTTGAAGCGTACATTCGACGATCCGCAGATTGTGGCGTTCAGCGTCCTGCTGCTGGTTGGGTTGTTTGCGCTGATGGCCCTGGGCGGGATGCTGGCACCGGTGATCGCCGCCCTGGTGATCGCCTATCTGCTGGAGGGGCTGGTGCGCTTCTTCGAGCGAGTAGGGGTGCCGCGGTTGCTCGCAGTCACCGTCGTGATCCTCTTCTTGACGACCTTCCTGGTGTTGGTGCTCTTCGCCCTGGTGCCGTTGCTCTATCGGCAGGTGGCGCAGCTGGTCGATCAACTCCCGGCGATCCTGACCCAGGGCCAGATGTTGGTGCTGCAACTGCCCGAGCGCTATCCGCAGCTCTTCTCCGAGTCGCAGGTGCGCGAGATGCTCGATGCGGCGCGCCGCGAGATCACCGACTGGGGGCAGCGGGCAGTCACCTCGGTAACGGTTCAGTCGCTGCTGGTGCTGGGCACACTGATCATCTACGCGATCCTCGTGCCCTTTCTCGTCTTCTTCTTCCTCAAAGATAAAGACAAGCTGCTCCGGTGGGTGACCAATCATCTGCCGCGCCATCGGGCGTTGGCTTCTGAGGTGTGGGGCGAAGTCGATCTGCAGATCGGCAACTACGTGCGCGGCAAGTTTATCGAGATCTTGATCGTGTGGCTGGTGACCTACATCACCTTCTCCTTGCTTGGGCTGCAGTTCGCTATGCTCTTGGCGGTGGCAACGGGCCTCTCGGTCATCATCCCCTATCTCGGGGCCTTTGCCGTGACCCTGCCGGTGACGCTGATTGCCTACTTCCAGTTCGGTATCTCCGATCAGTTTTTCTATGTCGTCGTTGCCTATTTGATCATTCAGGCCCTTGATGGCAACGTTCTAGTGCCGCTGCTCTTTTCTGAGGTGGTCGACCTTCATCCGGTGGCGATCATCAGTTCGATCCTCGTCTTCGGCGGGTTGTGGGGGTTTTGGGGGGTCTTTTTCGCGATTCCGCTGGCGACCTTTGTTCAGGCGATCATCAAGGCGTGGGTGCGGCGACGACCGCCGCCCGATGAAGGGGTGGGGGAGGCCGAGGTGGCCCGTTAGCTAGCAGCGGCCAGCGGCGAGTCGAGTCGCAGCGGCGTTATCAGAGCACGGCCGAGGCGTAGTCGGCCAAGCGCGAACGCTCGCCCCGCTGCAAGGTGACGTGGCCGCTGTGTGGCCATCCTTTCAGGCGATCGACGACGTAGGTCAGTCCGGAGGTCGCCTCGGTCAAGTAAGGGGTGTCGATCTGCCCGATGTTGCCGAGGCAGACGACCTTGGTGCCGGGGCCGGCCCGCGTAATGAGCGTCTTCATCTGCTTGGCGGTGAGGTTCTGCGCCTCATCCAGAATGACGAACTTCTCAAGAAAGGTGCGCCCGCGCATAAAACTCAGCGAGCGGATGCGCACCCGCGTATGCAGCAGATCGGCGCTCGCAGCGCGGCCCCAATCGCCGGCGCTGCCCGCCCCGCCAGGACCGTTCGGGGCGGCGAGCACCTCTAAGTTGTCCATGAGGGCGCCCATCCACGGCGTCATCTTCTCCTCTTCGGTGCCGGGTAGGTAGCCGATCTCCTCGCCGATGGCGACGGTGGCGCGGGTGGCGATGACCTCGCGGTAGCGCGGCGCATCGAGGGTCTGGCTGAGTCCGGCGGCCAAGGCCAAGAGGGTCTTGCCGGTGCCGGCGCTGCCAAGGAGAGTGACCAGGTCGATCTCCGGATCCATGAGCAGGTGCAGGGCGAAGTTCTGCTCGCGATTGCGTGCCCGCACCCCCCAGACCGTAGCGGCCGAGCGAAAGTCGCGAACCGGTGCCAGTTCGGCGTAGCCAGCAGCCCGGTCGATGGCCGTGACGATCCCTTCGTAGTGGGTCTCACCCTCGTCGCTGCGGTAGAGGCACTGGTTGCGCCGCCACGCCGCATCGGGCGGGAGCGGCAGGCGGAAGGAACCGGCAGCGAGCGCCTCTGCTTGGCGCCAAGTGGCAGCGGGGATTGGGTCGATACCGGTCGGTAACAGATCGATATCGTCGATAACGCGATCGCTCTCATAGTCCTCGGCGGCGATGCCGCTGACCTGGGCGCGGATGCGCAGATTGATATCCTTGGAGACGAGGATCGGTTCGTGGCCTGGGAGGCGGCGCTGCAGCGTATCGACGGCGGCGAGAATGGCGCTGTCGCCGCGGCCGCCGCTGCTCATCTCGAAAAAGAGCAAGCCGGCCGGCTCGCCAGGCGGGCTGGCCGTGCCTGTGTCGCTGCTGGAGTTGCCACCACTGGAGTGGCCGTTCGTCTCAGCGCTGCTTGAGCCGTTGCCCGCGTCTTTACCCGAGTCGTGGTTTGAGATGCCGCCCGCCCCGATGGGAACGCCAGCGTGTAGTTGATCCGGGGCGTAGCCGGTGAGCATGGCGTCGAGGAAACGACTCGTTTGCCGGGCGTTGCGGGCGACCTCGGAGAGCCCCTCCTTGGCCGCATCGAGCTCTTCGAGCACCGCTGCCGGCAGGCAGACGTCGTGCTCCTTGAAACGGAACAGGGCGGTCGGGTCGTGGACGAGGACCGAGGTGTCCAGGATGTAGATGCGGCGGCGATTGGCTGCGCGCGATCGGTGTGGCACGATTCGGTCCACTCCCCCTTTATTGGGCCTACTTGGCCGGCTCCATCATCGAATCGAGATTGAGCTGATCGCAAAAGCCCATGAACTCCTCGCGCAGGGTCGCGATGTGGATGCCCGCCGGGACGTCGATGGCCAGATGGACCGAGAACATCGGTGTACCGGTATGGGCTGCGGCGTAGCTGGAGGTGTTAAGCTCGCGGATATTGATCTCGCGGCTGGCAAAGAAGTTGGCCAGCTCAGCAACGATTCCTGGGTGATCGAGGGCAACCACTTCGACGGTGTAGGGCAGCAGCTGCTCCTTTTTGGCGCCCGGTTCGGTGCGCTTGATGTGCACCTCCAGGCCGAGCCGTTTGGTGCAGTTGGGCAGGCTCGATTCGAGCTTGGCCAGCTCGTTCCAGCGGCCCGAGACCATGAGCAAGATGGCAAATTCGCCGCCGAGGACGATCATGCGGCTGTCCTCGATATTGCTGCCGGTCTCTGTGATGGCGCTGGCCAGTTCGTGGACGATACCGGGCCGATCGGCGCCAAGAGCGGTGATGACCATCAAATTTTGCATGAGGTTGTCGGCTATTGCGATGGGTTTGAACGAAGCAGTGTAACACGGCGCAGTGTACCACGATTGGACGCGTGTTCAGGCTGCCGGCTCGACTGCCGCAGAGGAGGCCGTCGGCAGGGGGCGCCGCCGGGTGGCGGTATCTAGCTTGGCGCCGACGGTGTGGCTAGGTACCATACTACCCAGGGTCCTAATTTAGGGTCAGGTGCGGCAGGAGAGAACGGAGGTGCCGATGTTCCGCGGCAGTATGGTGGCGATGGTTACGCCGATGCAGGCACAGGATGGGGTGCGCGATCCGGTCGATGAAGAGGGGCTGGCGCGCCTGGTCGACTACCACGTCGAGCACGGCACCGATGCCATCGTCGCCGTCGGTACGACGGGCGAGTCGGCAACGCTCAACTACGCCGAGCATGAGCGCGTAATCCGCATCGTCGTCGAGGCAGCAGCTGGCCGTATCCCCGTAATTGGCGGCACCGGAGCGAACTCGACGTGGGAGGCGATTGAGCTGACCCGCAGCGCTCACAAGAGCGGCTGCGACGGCGCCCTCCTGGTCGTCCCCTACTACAATAAGCCGACGCAGCAGGGTCTGATTGAACACTTCAGCGCTATTGCCGAGGCCGTTCCGATCCCGCAGATCCTCTACAACGTGCCGGGCCGCACCGGCTGCGATATGCTCCCCGAGACCGTCGCGCGTTTGGCCGAGTTGCCCAATATCGTCGGCATCAAGGAGGCGCAGGGGACCGTTGAACGCGCCCGCGAGCTCGTCGAGCGCTGTGGCGATCTCATCGATGTCTTCTCCGGCGACGACTTTAATGCCCTAGCGACGATGCAGGCCGGCGGCAAGGGGGTGATCTCGGTCAGCGCCAACGTCGTCCCACGCCAGATGCACGAGCTTTGTGCCGCTGCACTTGCCGGTGACTACGAGCAGGCGAGCGCGATCAATGCACAGCTTTCGGCGCTTCATCAAGCGCTCTTTAGTGAGTCGAACCCGATTCCGGTCAAGTGGGCAGCTGAACAGCTCGGCCTGATCGGCCCCGGGATTCGCTTGCCGCTGACACGCTTGGCAGTGGAGCATCAGGAGCGCGTACGGGCGGCCTTGACGCAGGCGGGCGCACGGTGAGAGGGGTGAGTGAGGGCACGGTGTGCTGTAGGGGGTGCCATGGGTGAGCAGCCGCAGCTGAGCGGGTCTAGAGTGGGGTGCTGTGGCCGTGATGCTGCCGCTGGGCGGTTGGCGACGCCGCTGCTGTTGCTGGCTGTCGTGGTATGTGCGCTGCTGTTAAGTGCTTGCGGCAAGCAGCCGTTAGCCCGCGAGGAGGCGGAGTATCCGGAGTCGCTGCTGGTCCCGCCCGATCTGCTCGGTGAACAGGAGGCCGCGGAGCGATCGCGGCGGGAGCGTGATGCCGCCGAGCGTGAGGCAGGGGAGGAGGCCGAGTTGCCGGTCGCCGTCGAGGAGACGGTGCCGAGTCGCCTGCAGCATGTCGATGGACGCCCCGAGTTGCATCTTGCCACGTCCCTTAATCAAGCGTGGCGCGAAATCGGTACGGCGCTCGATCGGCTCGATTTTACCCTCCTTGGACGGCAGCGTGACGAACTGCGCTACGAGATCCGGTACGCCCCGCGCGCCGATGAAGAGGTCGAGCAGCCGGGCTGGTTTGCCCGCCTCTTCCGTGGGGCTGAGCGCATTGAGACCGCTCCGCAGCGCTATCGTATTGAGTTGACGCAGGAGCCGCGTGCGGTGGTCGTGCAGGTGCGCGACGAGGCGGGCGAGGCGGCCTCGCCGGCGATCGCCGAGCGCCTGCTGACGCTGCTCGATCGGCAACTGCCGTACTGACCGAGACCCAGCTGAGGCCCCAACTGGGACCCAGCTGGGACCCAGCTGAGACCGAGCAAGAGGCAGGCGGCACGACGCCTAGAGAGAGGGCGCGGCGCGCCGCCTCGCCGCGCACCCACCCGCACCGATACGACGCGAGTCCCCAATGACAGAGCCCATCTTATGGATCCCCGGCCGCCGTGCCTTCTCCCCCTTTCGCATGTACAAACTCAGCGGCGAGCTATTCGACATCTGCCCCGCGGTCCGCACCATTGATGCCCAGTTCCTGCACTTCGTCGCCTTGGATCGGGCGTTGACCGACTCCGAGCAGCAGCGCCTCACCGCACTGCTCGACTACGGCCCCGACTATCCGCTGCCGAGCGGTTTTGAAGAGGACTTTGTTGCTGCCGCCGAGCTCTCGCAGGGGGAGCAGGGGAAAGGCCAAGCAGCTGCCCTTCGGGGTGACCCAACGAGGACGAGTGATTGGGCGAACGACTGGGAGGGTGAACTGCTCGGCGGCGTATCCGGTGGCACTGAGGTCTGGGTGGTCCCGCGACCGGGTACGGTGACACCGTGGTCGAGTAAGGCGACCGATATCGCCCATAACTGCGGCCTCACAGCAGTGGCGCGCATTGAGCGTGGGATCCACTATCGGCTGCTGTTCGACTGCGGCGAGACCGAGGAGTCCTTGGCCAGGGCGGAGTTGGAGGCGATTTACGCGGCGCTCTACGATCCGCTCATTGAAATCCCGCTGCGTGAGCCGCAGCAAGCGGAAGCCCTCTTTGCCGCGCGCACGCCGGCACCGCTGCGGGTGATCGATCTGCTCGGCGGTGGCCGACAGGCGCTGCTCGATGCCGACCGCGAGCTGGGCTTGGCCTTAGCTGCCGATGAGATCGACTATCTAGTGGCGAGCTATCAGGCCCTTGGACGCAATCCGCACGACATTGAGTTGATGATGTTCGCGCAGGCGAACTCCGAGCACTGCCGCCATAAGATCTTCAACGCCGAGTGGATCATTGATGGGGAGAAGCAGCCGCGCTCCCTCTTTGCCATGATTCGGCACAGCTACGAGTCGCGTCCCGACGGCGTGCTTTCGGCCTACAGCGACAACGCCGCCGTGGTGGCCGGTCACTCGGTAGAGCGGCTGCTGATCGATCGCGATCGGGTCTATCGCGAACAGAGCGAACCGGCCCACCTGGTTATGAAGGTCGAGACGCACAACCATCCGACGGCGATTGAGCCCTTCGCCGGCGCGGCGACCGGCGCCGGTGGCGAGATCCGCGATGAGGCGGCGACCGGGCGCGGGGCGCGCTCGAAGGCCGGGCTGACCGGTTTTACCGTCTCTAATCTGCGCATTCCCGACTTCGAGCAGCCGTGGGAGGGTCCAGAGCGACGCCCGCAGCGCCTCGCCTCGCCGCTGTCGATCATGCTGCAGGGGCCGCTCGGGGCTGCCGGCTATAACAACGAGCTCGGTCGCCCGGCGCTGTGCGGCTACTTCCGGACCTTCGAACTCGAGACCCCGGCGCTGCCGAGCAGCCCCCCCGCGGAGTCGTCGACGCCGCCGCCAGCGGAGCAGCGCCGCGAGCGGCGCGGCTACCATAAACCGATCATGATTGCCGGTGGCATGGGCAATATCCGCGAGGGCCACGTCGCGAAGCAGGCGCTGCCGGTCGGCACCCCCATTATCGTCCTCGGTGGCCCGGCGCTGCTGATCGGATTAGGCGGCGGGGCGGCCTCTTCGGTGGCGAGTGGACGCGGCGATGAGGCGCTCGATCTGGCCTCGGTGCAGCGCGATAACCCCGAGATGCAGCGCCGCGCCCAAGGCGTGATCGATGCCTGTACCGCGTGTGGGGCCGATAATCCGATCCTCTCGATTCACGATGTCGGTGCCGGCGGGCTCTCCAACGCCATCCCCGAGATCCTTGATGATGCCGAGCGCGGCGGGCGCATCGTGTTGCGCACCATTCCGGTCGCCGATCCGGGGATGTCGCCGCTTGAGATTTGGTGCAACGAGTCGCAAGAGCGCTACGTCTTAGCCATCGCCGCCGAGCAGCTTGCTGCCTTCGAGGCCTTCTGTGCCCGCGAGCGCTGCCCCTACGCCGTAGTCGGCCGGACCACCGAGGCGCGTCAGCTTATCGTCGCCGATACGGAGACCGATTGCGGTGCCGATACCGGCGCGGGTACCGAGCGCGGCACTTCCGCCGCGGCGGTGACTGAGAAGAGCGCCGCGTCGGCTGCCGCCGCTCCGAGCGAGGGTGCCGGCAGCACGATCCATCCGGTCGATCTGCCGCTCGAACTGCTCCTCGGCAAACCGCCGAAGATGGTGCGCGACGTGCGCCGCCAGATGCGCCCCGGGGAGCCACTTGCGCTCGCCGGCATCACCCTGGAGGCCGCCTTGGAGCGGGTGCTGAAGCTGCCGGCGGTCGCCTCTAAGGAGTTCCTGATCACCATCGGGGATCGCAGCATCAGCGGTCTGGTGGCGCGCGATCAGATGGTCGGGCCGTGGCAAGTGCCGGTGGCCGACTGCGCCATCACCCTCGGTGATTACCGCGGCTACGCCGGTGAGGCGATGGCCGTCGGCGAGCGCCCCGGCGTGGCGCTGCTCGACGCCCCGGCCTCGGGCCGCCTAGCGGTCGCCGAGGCGCTGACCAATCTGGCCGCCGCCGCGGTCGGGCCGCTGCGCACGGTGAACCTCTCGGCGAACTGGATGGCCGCCTGTGGGCATGAGGGCGAGGATGCCGCGCTCTACGATACCGTCGCCGCCGTCGGTCAGGAGCTGGCACCGGCGCTCGGGGTGGCGATCCCGGTCGGTAAAGATTCGCTCTCGATGCGGGCGGTGTGGCAAGAGCGCGGCGACACCGAATACGCCGTCATCTCGCCGGTCTCACTGGTGGTCTCGGCCTTTGCCCCGGTCGCCGATGCCCGCCGTGCCGTCACCCCGCAGCTGGTGACGGGCGAGGGGGGCGAGGCGGCGGCAAGTGCGACGCCCGAGGCAGCCGCAGCCGCAGCCGCCGAGAGTGTGCTGGTGGCGGTCACGCTCAGCGGCACCCAGCACCGGCTCGGTGCCTCGGCGCTGGCACAGGTCTTTGGTGTGATCGGCGAGCAGCCGGCCGATCTCGATGATCCCGAGGCGCTGCGCTGGGCCTTCGATGCGGTGCAGGGGCTGCTGGCCGAGGGGGGCGCCGTCTGGGCCTACCACGATCGCTCAGATGGTGGTTTGCTGGTGACCCTCTGTGAGATGGCCTTCGCCGGTCGCTGCGGGGTCGAGGTCGATCTGACCCGCTTGCCGGGGGTCTTCGCGGGCGCGACGGCAGACCCGGAGAGCCTACTTGCGGCCGCCTTTAGTGAAGAGCCCGGTTTCCTGATGCAGATGCCGTCTGGTGCCGCCGAGGCGTTTATCGCGCAGTGTGGTGACGAGGCGCCGGCGGCGGTTCGTGCCGTTGCCTTCGGCCACGTGCGCAGCGACGATCGGATCGTCGTGCGGGCCGCTGCCGATGTGCTGCTCGATCGGCCGCGCCGTGAACTGCAGCAGCTCTGGAGCGAGACCAGCTATCGGATGCAGGCGCTGCGCGACGATGAGGAGTGTGCTGCGGAGGCCTTCGCCGCGGTGCCGACGAGTGACGATCTGGGGCTTACGGCGACCTGTGCGACCTTCGATCCGCAGCGCGCGGTCGGCTTCGGCCTTGACGACGACGGCGCCGCCGCCGCTGTCGATGCCGGCACCGACAACGATGCTGTTGGCGGTGGCACTGCAACGGCGACAGCGGGAGCGGCTGGTGCTCCGGCGATTGGCGGACGCGCCCGACCGCGGATCGCCATCCTGCGTGAGCAGGGCATCAACGGCCACCAGGAGATGGCGGCCGCCTTCCACAGCGCCGGTTTCGAGGCGGTCGATCTCCACATGAGCGAGATCATCGCCGGCAGCGACGATCTGAGCGACTATCACGGTTTGGCCGCCTGCGGCGGCTTCTCCTACGGCGATGTCCTCGGTGCCGGTGGCGGCTGGGCGAAGAGCATCCTCTTCAATGAGCGCGCTAGAGAGGCCTTCCAGCGCTTCTTCGAACGGCCGCAGACCTTCTCTCTCGGAGTCTGCAACGGCTGTCAGATGCTCGCTCACCTGCGCGATCTGATCCCTGGGGCGGCGGCGTGGCCGCGCTTTGTGCGCAACCGCTCCGAGCAGTTTGAGGCGCGTTTGGCCCTGGTCGAGGTGCTCGAATCGCCATCGCTCTTCTTTACCGGCATGGCTGGCTCAAGGCTGCCGATTCCGGTCGCCCACGGCGAGGGCCGGGTCGATTTCAGCCTCGGCGATGCCGCTGCGGCCCTGCCGACGTTGCGCTATGTCGACAGTCGCGGGGCGGTGGCCGAGCGCTATCCGGCCAACCCGAACGGCTCCGCCGGCGGGCTGACCGGCTTGACGAGCAGCGATGGACGGGCGACGATCCTCATGCCGCACCCGGAGCGCGCCTTCCGCGCGATACAGACCTCTTGGCTGCCGGCGTCGTGGGGGGAGGCCGGGCCGTGGTTGCAGATGTTCCATAACGCCCGGCGGTGGTTGGCATAAGATTAACGGAGGTCGTGATGGCTGAGTCGAGAGCTCGTGTTCGTACCGTCGTCTTTCCCGTCGGCGGTCTTGGGACCCGCTTCTTGCCGGCGACCAAGGCCAGCCCGAAGGAGATGCTGCCGATCGTCGATCGCCCGCTGATTCAGTACGCCGTCGATGAGGCGGCGGCGGCCGGCGCCGAGTATCTCGTCTTCGTAACCGGGCGGACCAAGCGCGCGATCGGCGATCACTTCGATACCGCGCACGAGCTGGAGTACGAGCTCGAACAGAAGGGCAAGTACGACCTGCTCGAAGTGGTGCAGAACACCGTGCCGCGTGGGCTAAGCTGTATCTATATTCGTCAGGGCAAGGCGCTGGGGTTGGGCCATGCGGTGGCGAGTGCGCGGGCGGCCGTCGGCCGGCGTGAGCCCTTTGGCGTCATCCTCGCCGACGATCTGATCGATACCGGCGAGCGCCCGACGGTACTGGCGCAGATGGCTGAGGTCGCCGCTGCGCGCGGCGGTTCGGTGCTCGGGGTCGAGCGGGTGCCGCAAGAGGAGACCCACAAATACGGCATCGTCGAGGGCGAGTACGTCGCCCCCGGCGTCACTGCCGTCTCGGGCATGGTCGAGAAGCCGGCACCTGAGCACGCCCCATCGAATCTCGCCGTCGTCGGACGCTACATCCTCTCGCGCAATATCTTCGACTACTTAGCCGAGACGCCGCCGGATCACCGCGGCGAGATCCAGCTGACCGATGCCATCGCCGCCATGCTGCGCGATGAGCCGGTCTACGCTTACGAGTACAGCGGTCAGCGCTACGACTGTGGCGATAAGCTCGGTTACCTCAAGGCCGGGGTTGCCTATGGGCTGAAACACCCTGAGTTCGGGCCGGCCTTCGCCGACTATCTGCGCCACACCATGAACACCTCGGGTTAGGATTCGCGCTAACCGATGGATCAGTCGATCAATCGGCCAATAGAGCCAGCGGGCGCTCACCCGGGGGCGGGTCTGCCGACAGCCCCGATCCTCTTCTTCTCCGGTAAGGGCGGGGTCGGCAAGACCACGCTTGCCGCCGCCTACGCCCTAGGCGCTGCGCAAGCGGGGCGGCGAGTCTTGCTCGTCTCTACTGATCCGGCGCACAACCTCGGAGACGTCTTCGCTCATTCGCTCGGCGCCACACCGCAGACGGTTCGTCCCGGGCTCGATGCCGTCGAGATCGACCCGGACGCCGAGTGCGCTCGCTACATCGGTCGGGTGAAGGAGAATATCCGGGCTTGCGTGCGCTCGAGTCTGATCGGCGAGGCAGAGCGCCACATCGATATGGCTGCCCGTGCGCCGGGGGCCTACGAGGCGGCTCTCTTCGATCGCATCGTCGCCATCGTGCTCGATGAGGCGCGCCCGGGGCAGCCGGGCGGCTACGATCAGGTGATCTTCGATACCGCCCCGACCGGGCACACCGTGCGCCTGCTCAGCCTCCCGGAGTTGATGGGGGCGTGGGTCGACGGGCTGCTGCGCTATCGCTCAGCCCACAACCGCGAGCGCTCGCAGTGGCTCGGCGGCGGTGAGGTACCGGAAGATCCGCTCTACGATCTGCTCAGCGAGCGGCGCTGGCGAATTGCTCAGATGCGCGATGCGCTGCTCGACGGTCGGCGCTGCGCCTTTGTGCTGGTGCTGACCGCTGAGCACCTACCGATTCAAGAGACGGCGCGGGCGCTGCCCGATCTCGAAGCGTACGGCCTGACGGTCTGGGGGCTGGCGGTGAACAAGCTGTTGCCGGCCGAAGCGGCAGAGAGCGCCTTCCTGGCGCAACGCTGCGCCGCCGAGGCGCGCCACCTAGCGACGATCGATCGGCTCTTCGCCGACCGCACCCGGCTCCGCGTCCCTCTGCTCGGTAGTGATGTCGACTCGCTCGCTGGCCTCGAGGCGATCGCCGCAACGCTGTGGCGCAGCGCAGCTGAGAGCGCTACGACAGCAGCGTGCTAACAGCAGCGCACATGGTCGAGCGGTGAGTGCTCCATGCCCATCCGCCGGTGCCACTCGTGGTAGCTCTCCAGGAGCGCCGGATAGAGCTCTAAGGTGTGGTAGGCGGCAGGGTTCGGCAACCCCATCGTCTCACCGAAGAGCAAGAGCATGAGCAGGTCTTCGCGCTCGGCGAGCTCGCGGCGCACTTCGGCCTCGTGACCGAGGCGCAGCATCTGATCGTACCGCTCGGCGATCTGCCCAAGCAGGGTGCGGACGGGGTGGTTGTGCTGCACGGTGGCTCTCCTCCTGATGTCCTGATGGCGGCCGGCGCCGGCTGAGGGCGCGCGGCCGCGCGTGACTAATCGCTTCTATTGGCCGTCTCGTTCGCCTCATCGCCCGCCTCATCGTTCGGATCGCGCAGCGCATCAAGCCGCTCACGGTCGCGGAAGAGGCGGATGGCCTCAAGCAGGATCCACAGCGCAAAGACCAGGATCAGCGCCCCACAGGTGAAGAGCAGCCACTGCGGATCGGCGCCGCGCTGTCCCGACCACTCCAGGAGCACCTGCTCGCTCATCGCCCAGATCGTCATCGCCAGCAGGAAGATCATCGGCACCAGGGTTGGGAGCGGATTGCGCCCCTTACGGTAGAGCCACAGCGAGATCAGCATCAGGGTGATGCCGGCGAGCAGCTGATTCGAGGTGCCAAAGAGCGGCCAGAGCAGATAGCCCCCCGAGCCCATTCCTTGCCCGCCATCGGGCAGCAGGGCCAGCAGGGCGGTGCAGCCGATCGCTAAGCTGGTGGCGACGTGGCGGTGGGCCAGCTGCGGCACCCGGTACTCGACCCCGAGCTCACCGATGATGTAGCGCAGCAGTCGCACCGCCGAGTCGAGGGTGGTCGCGGCGAAGCAGACGATGATCAGGGCGACCAGGGTGGCGGCGATATCGCTCGGGATCGCCAGCGCCGAGGCCAACTCGGCAGCCCCTGCGACAAAATTACCGACTCCGCCCTGGCCGGCCGCGGCGAAGCTGGAGTAGCCCTCCAGGAACTCCGCCTGACTGGCAAAGAGGGTAGCGACGGCGATGATCGCAATCAGGGCCAGCGCGCCCTCGCCGAGCGCCCCGAGGTAGCCGACGGTGCGGGCGTCGGTCTCGCGGTTGAGCTGCTTCGACGAGGTGCCGGAGGCGACTAGACCGTGAAAGCCGGAGATCGCCCCGCAGGCAATGGTGATAAAGAGCAGCGGGAACCACGAGGTCTCCGCCTCGGTATTGAAGATCGGGGCGGTGACCTCCGGTTGGGCGATCAGCAGCCCGAGGTAGAGGATGGCCAGGCCGAAGATCAGCTGCTGAGCGTTGATGTAGTCGCGTGGCTGCAGCAGCTTCCAGACCGGCAACGTGCTCGCAACGTAGACGTAGGCGAGCAGCAGCACGATCCACAGTAAGAAGCTTGCGGAGACGGCCTCAAGGCCGAAGAGAAAGGTCGCCGTCCCCTCGCCACCGAGCCACGCCACGAAGTCGATCTGCAGCCACTCGATGCGGGTCGTTAAGAGCGCGGTGCCGTACATCAAGACCAGGGCGATCAGTGAGGGCAGCAGCAGTCGGCCGCCGCGGCGCAGCACGAAGTAACCGATCCACAGCGCCACAGGGATCTGCAACAGCACCGGGAGTACAGTCGCCGGGTTGCTGATGAAGAGATTCGCGATCACCCAGGCAAAGACCGCATTGACCATCAGCACCAGGATCAGAATGATAAATAGGAATAATAGTTTGGCGCGACGGCCGATGAGCCGGTTGGCCAGGGTGCCGACCGACTGACCGCGGTGGCGAGCTGAGAGCACCAAGGCGCCGAAGTCGTGGACCCCAGCGGCGAAGACCGTGCCGAGTGCGACCCAGGCCAGCGCTGGTCCCCAGCCCCAGTAGATGGCGATCGCCGGACCGATGATCGGCGCGGCACCGGCCACCGAGGTGAAGTGATGGCCCCACAGCACCCACTTGTTCGTCGGCACGAAGTCGATGCCGTCGCGAAAGCGGTGGGCGGGGGTTACGAAATCGGGATCGAGACGGTAGACGCGCTCGGCGAGGTAGCGTGAGTACCACAGCCAGCCAAAGAGGTAGAGCGCGACCGCTGCGGCGGCCAGCCAGACGGCGTTCACGGGGCGGTGCTCCTGTATTGCCTAGAGTGCAGTAGCCGTGGCTAGCATCTAGTACAACAAGCGGCCCCTCGATTGCAAGGGGCCGCCCCGCTGCTGTCCCTGCTGCCTACGCGGCGCTCTCGACCTTGATTCGCCGCCCCGGCTGCTCCTCTCGCTTCGGCACCGTGACCTCAAGCACGCCGTTGCGGCTGCGTGCCTGGATGTTGTCCGGATCGACGTTCTCCGGTAGCGTGAAGCGACGGAAGAAGGTGCCGCGGACCCGTTCGACCCGTTTCCAGTTGGCACCGCTCTCCGTCTCTTCCGACTCTCGTTGCCCCTTGATCGTCAACATGCCATTGTCCATCGATATATCGATATCCTCTGCGGCGACACCGGGCAGGTCGACGTGGACCAGATAGGCCTTCTCGTCCTCGCGGATATCGACCGCCGGCATCCAGTTCGTTGCCGCTTCGCCGTTATCGGAAGGGGCACCGACCGTGCTGCCGGGACTAAAGATCCGGTCGAGGTCGGTTTGCAGTTGACGCAAGGTGTTCAATGGGTCATAGCGCATCATAGCCATAGGTATCACCTCCTGACTCGGTATACTCTGCTCTCTTGCGTGTCTGTATCTCTAACTATAATCGCCTGTGGGCGGGGACCGCAGCGGTGGTGAACTACGACAACCGTTGCGATCCTTAACTTAGAGTGTGGAGGCGGCCTTGACATTTTCAAGTGATCGGCGGGACGAAGCGACAAATGTCCCAGCGGGGTGGCGGGCGCGCCTGCAAGCCTTTGTCGAGACAGCGTGGTTTCAGAACACGGTCATCGTCATCATCTGCATCAACGGTGTTACGTTGGGGTTGGAGACCTCGGAGCGGATCGCCGCTTGGGGGGGCGGTGTTGTCCCGCTGATCAATCAGACGATCCTTGCCTTTTTCGTCATTGAGATTGGTTTGCGGGTGATCGCGTGGGGGCCGCGCTTCTTCCGCGGACCGTGGAATCTCTTCGACTTCTTCGTGGTGGCGGTGGCTTTGGTGCCCGATGGTGGTGCCTATGCGGTGCTGCGGGCGTTGCGCATCCTACGGCTGCTGCGGCTGCTCTCGCAGGTTGGACGCTTGCGGGTGATTGTCGAGTCGCTGCTGCGGGCCTTGCCGGGCATTGGTTGGATCGGTGTCTTGCTGATGTTGGTCTACTACGTCTTCGCCGTGATGGGCACCGAGCTCTATGGGGCGAGCTTCCCGGAGTGGTTCGGTAGCGTTGGCGCAAGCATGTACACGCTCTTTCAGGTGATGACCCTGGAGAGCTGGTCGGAGGCGATCGCCCGTCCGGTCATGGAGACCTACGCGGGGGCGTGGTTCTACTTTGTCGCCTTTATCTTGGTCTCGGCCTTTACCGTGTTGAACCTCTTTATCGGTATCATCGTCAACAGCATGCAGTCGCTGCACTGGGAAGAGGAAGAGGAGAAGCGGGTCGAATCGGAGCAGAAGGCGCACGGCGAGCGCGAGGAGATGCTGTACCACATCCGCGAGCTGCACGCGAAGCTCGATCGGTTGGAGCGACGGCTGGGGTCAGAGAGCCTAGGTTCAGAGAGCCCGGGGCCAGAAGAGTTCGGGCGAAACGGCCCGGTGCAATAGGGCGATAGGGCAATGGAGCGGGGGATGGAAGCGGTCAGAGTGCAAGTGGATGGGATGCGCTGCGGGCACTGCGAGGCGGCGGTGCGCGAGGCGCTTGAGACCCTACCCGGGGTCGAGCAAGTGCTCGAGGTCAGCGCGGCGAGGCAGCAGGCGGTCATCGAGGGGCGCCCCGATCCGGCGCTGCTGGCGCAGCGACTCGAGGAGATCGGTTTCGTCGGCATGGTGAGGGACGACTAAATGGTCGATGCGCAGCGCTCAGAGTCGCAGGCTGAGTTGGCGACCGGCTCGGCGATTCAATTGGCCATCGAGGGGATGACTTGCGCCTCCTGTGTGGCACGGGTTGAGCGCTTGGCGACCCGGTTGCCTGGGGTCGAGGCGGCGGCGGTGAATCTGGCAACCGCACAGGCGACGGTGCGCTACGATGCCGCACAAGCAACCCCGGAGCAGATCGTCGCAGCCATCGCTCAGGGCGGTTTTCAAGCGACGCTACGCACCGCCGATGCGGCTGCGGATGACGCCGCGGCGGCGGCGCGCTCTGCGCGCGAGCAGCGCTCGCTGTGGCGCGATCTGTGGTTCGCGGCTGCACTGACGCTGCCGCTGGTCTTGCTCTCGATGGGGCCGATGCTCTGGCCGGGGCTCGGCGAGGCGATGACCGCACTGCTGCCGCGCGGAGGCTGGTGGTGGATCGAGTGGCTGTTGGTGACACCGGTGCTGCTTTGGGCGGGGCGGCGCTTTTTCCGTCACGGGGTGCCGGCGCTGCTGCGTTTGACCCCGGAGATGAATGCGCTGGTGATGCTCGGCACGACCTCAGCCTGGCTCTACTCGACCGTGGTCTTGTTGGCCCCGGAGCTCTTCCCGGAGGGCGCCCGCGGGGTCTACTTCGAGGCGATCGGGGTGATCGTGACGCTGGTCCTGCTCGGGCGCTACCTGGAGTCGAAGAGCCGCGGCCGGGCGAGCGCGGCGATTCGGCGGCTGCTCGCCCTCCAGCCGCCGACGGCGTGCGTGGTGCGCGCGGGAGGAGAGGAGGAGATCGCAGCGACCCAGGTCGAAAGTGGCGAGCGTGTGGTGGTGCGCCCCGGTGAGCGGTTGCCCGTCGATGGCAAGATCGTCGAAGGTTCAAGCTACGTCGATGAGTCGATGGTCACCGGCGAGCCGGTGCCGGTGGCACGCGGTGTCGGCGATGAGGTGATCGGCGGCACGGTCAATCGCAGCGGCGCCTTTGTCTACGTCGCGACCCGAGTTGGGGCAGCGACCGTGCTCGGTCAGATCGTCCGCATGGTCGAGGAGGCGCAGGCGGCGAAACCGCCCATTCAGGCACTGGTCGATCGTATCGCCGGCGTGGTGGTCTGGGCGGCTATTGCTGTGGCCCTGAGTGCGGCGGTGCTGTGGTGGGGGCTCGGCTTCGGCGTTGATCACGCCTTGGTGGTTGCTGCCGCGGTGCTGCTGATCGCCTGTCCGTGTGCGATGGGCTTGGCGACCCCGCTGGCGATCATGGTCGGTACGGGGCGCGGTGCCGAGCAAGGGATCTTGTTTCGGCGCGGGGCGGCTTTCCAGGCCGCCGCCGAAGTGGATACGGTCGCGCTCGATAAGACTGGAACCCTCACACTGGGAGCGCCCCAGCTGGTTGCTATAGAGGTCGCTGACGGCTTTTTTGCCGACGATGTCTTAGCGCAAGCGGCCGCCGTCGAGCAGCGCAGCGAGCACCCACTGGCCGAGGCGGTGGTGGCGGCCGCGCAGCAGCGCCGGTTGCAGATCGGCGAAGTCACGGCCTTTGCCGCAGAGCCGGGTTACGGCGTACAGGGCGAGGTCGATGGGGTGCGGGTGGCCGTCGGAGCGTGGCGCTTTCTCGATCGGCTTGGGGTGCCGGTGTCGCGTCCGCTCTATGAGCAGGCTGCACGCTGGGCCGAAGAGGGGCGAACGGCCTTCTACGTCGTCATCGGTGAGCGCGTAGCGGCGGTCTTGGCGGTCGCCGATCCGGTCAAGGAGGGGGCTGCAGCGGCAATTCGCGCCCTCCACGGCATGGGGCTGCGGACATTGATTTTAACCGGTGATCACCGCGCTACCGCTGAGGCGGTGGCCCGTAAGTTGGGGGTTGCCGAGGTGCGTTCCGAGGTCTTGCCCGCCGATAAAGCGGCGGCGATCGCCACCCTCCAAGGTGAGGGCCGGCGCGTTGCTTTTATCGGCGATGGCATCAACGATGCCCCGGCGCTAGCGCGCGCCGACGTCGGAGTCGCCGTGGGCAGTGGTACCGATATCGCCATTGAGTCGGCCGACGTGGTGGTCATGTCGGGCGATCCGCGCAGCATGGCGCGGGGGTTGGGGTTGGCGCGTCGGACCTTCAAGACGATCCGGCAAAACCTCTTTTGGGCCTTTGTCTATAACCTGACCTTGATGCCGGTGGCAGCCGGGGTGCTCTACCCCTTCTGGGGGGTGTTGCTGTCGCCGATGATGGCTGCTGCGGCCATGACCCTATCGAGTCTGCTGGTCGTCTCCAACAGCTTGCGGTTGCGCAGGGCGAGTTTGGCGGCTTAGCGGGCAGGACGGTTGTTCAGCGGTGTTCAGCGGATGCTAGGAACGGTGTGACTGCGGCGTGTGTACGTCGTCGCTGGAGCGGTCGAGCTCGCGCATGCTGTAGGCGAGCAGGGCGAGCTCCTGGAAGCTTTCGTGGAAGCCGTCACGCACGCCGCTGGCGAATTGCTCTAGCGTTTGGGCGTTGGTGGTGTCGGCCGCACTTCGGCGGGCGCCATCGACCCACGCCTGTGCTTGCTCGCGATCGCCGAAGGCCTCAAGGACCATGGTGGCAAAGGCGGTCGTTTGAGCCAGCTCGACATCCCACTCATCTTCGCTGTGCTGTGGCAGCCACTCGAGCAGATGACCAAAGCGGGTGCGCGCTTCGGCAAAGCCGCGTGACCAGTGGCCGATCGGTGCGTTGGGCCAAAAGTTGGCGAGTGGGTCGGGGTCGAGTGTGCAGCCAGTGGGAAGCTCCGGACAGCCGGCGAGTACCTGGTGTACGATCTGGTGGTGCAGGGTCATCAGTGCCCGAATAACTGGCTTGAGCCCGCTCGACTCGGTGATCGACTCGGTGATCGACTGGAGGTTGGTTGGGTGCGCGGGAGCGGAGATGAGGCGCGCCGCGTGGTGGGGCGAAGTGTGGGTCAGCGGGGCCATCCAGTCGCGCGGTGGAATCGGCTCCGGATGGGTGGCGATGGCAAAGAGGTAGCCGTGTAGGCTGTAGTAGTTCCACCCTTGCGACGGAGTGGTGGCTGCGGCGGCGTTGCCGATACTGGCTGTGGCGGTGCCGAAGTAAGCCTCTAGGGTGGTGCGCTGGCCATCGTCGTCGGCGTATGCTCCATCCATCTCCTCGGGTAGCGAGTCGGCGTCTGCGGTACGCTCCGTCTCACGCCGTGCGGCGTTCCCCTGTTCGTGAGCGGCCAAAGTGGTGGCAAGGACGTGCTCAAGGAGCGGGATCTTGCGCAGCTCGCGCCCATCAAGCAGCGCCTTGCCGACGGCAGCGAAACTCATCCAGGTCTCGGCCGCGTGCGATTGGTGTAGCGTAACCGCGGTTTTGAAGCACTGTTCCGCCCACCACGGCCGGCGCTCGACGTCGAGATAGCGGCGCAGGCGGCGTTGCTGCTGGCTGTGGTCGTACTCTGTGCCGTTGGCAGCGAGGATGGCGCGGATCGTCGGGGTATCTTCAAACCAACTCTCAACGATCGGGAAGCGCTCCGGCCACTCGGCGCTGCGGTGGATCAGGCGGCCACGCCGCTGCGGGGTCAGTTGCCCCAGGTGGCCCTCGGGGTCGAGCACGGCTAGCCAGTCGCGAGCAGCGCACAGCCGAGGAACAAGCCCGCATAGGTGCTCGAATTCGGCAACGAAGTCGAGCAGTCCCGGCGGCGGCGGGCGTCCCTCTTCAAGAGATTCGGCGATGGCATTGCTGAGCAAAGCGGCGGCGTGCTCAGGGCTCAGTGCCGCGAGCGGTCCGTCGACGCGGGCACGTTCGACGATGAGCGCCTGCTCCTCGGCGGTCAGCCCGTAGGCAAAGTGTGTCTCGAGCAGGCCGTGGCAGGTCTGTAGGATCAGCATGCCGGCTAAGCGGTTGTCGTTGCTGAACTTGCGTTCCTCGTCCCCGTCTCTGCCGCGTTGCGCGGTTATGATCAAATACTGCTGACCGGTGCCATCGGGGATGGAGGCGAAGATCTGCTCAACCGGCGTGCTGGTGTTCTGGGTGTTCTGGGCGCGCTGGAGCGGCGCATCGGCAAGAAGCGCTTGCAGCTCGGCGCTCTCCTCCTCGGTGGGCAACCAGGCGCGGACCCAAGGCAGTAGGGCCGAGCTCCGATCGCTGAGTGCACCGTCGCTGATTTGGGTCCGCAGAGCGAGCAGTGCCTCACGGCGGATCGTATGCTCCGGTGCCAACAGGGAGTAAAGCGTGACTTGCTGCCAGAGAGGCTCGCGGCGGCGCATGAGCTGGCCGTAGAGGCGTGCGCGCTGCTCCAAAGGGAGCTCGGCGAGGTGTTGATCAAGCGCGCGCGTGAGCGCCAGCGCCCTCCCGTCGCTGCCGTGGGTGGGCAGGGTGATAGCGCCCTCTAAGCGTTCGCCGAGGCGTGCTGCGGCCTCTTCGAGTGAGAGGGTCGCGTGGCTTAGATGGGCGCGCAGTTGTTGCAGAGCCGGCTGGATGGTCTCTTGAGAGATCGCGGCGTGCGCGGGTTCAACAAGCATATCGGTGGCTCTGCTGTGGCAATTCGCGGCGGCGCTACCTCGGGGCGATCGTGTGGCTGGAGGTTAGCCATCTGCCTGTTGCTGCGCGACCGTGCCTATTATACCTGCCTCTCAGACAGGATGGCCACGGCTGCCGAGGCGGCAGCGCCAACAAATCATGAGCAAGTGGCAACAAGCGAAGGCCCAACCCATCCTGGGTTGAGCCTTCTGAGAGAGCCCAAATCACTCAAAGGGTCTAGCCCACTACGGGGCTGTTCCCATTACCATTGCGGATCTTCTTCAAAATCACCAAAGTCTTCGTCATCGCCCTCCTCGTCGTCGTCGTCAGCACCCCAAGGATCGTCATCGAACTCGACTTCGCCCTCAGGCTCGCCCCAGGCGTCGTCGGCCGGTTCAGCCCACTGATCGTCACCGGCCTCAGTGTCGATATCCTCAAAGGCGGTCGCCGAGAAGGCCGCGAAGCCGAACGTCATCGCCAAGAGAGCTGCAAGCAACGTCTTCTTGCGCATAAAGTCACCTCCTTATTGGAGTGGCATTGAGAGTGAAAGCTACGGTGATCGCCCATTGCGACCACTACCCGGTACTAAGCATGGGGCGTGCCAGGTTGTGTTTTCTCTTTCTTTGTCAGATGGTTACTTTTCAGATCAGGAGCTAGATTGGCCGTTTTCTGGGCGTTTCGAGGGGCGGCGGAGAGTGCGGTTGTTGGGGTGAGGCGACACAGTTTTGCGCCCTAGCGCTATCTCACTGAAAATGGTCCTTCTGGACTTGTCGCCCATAAGAGACAGTCTCATGGGGAGGGGCGTAAGTGCTAAGGTCAGCCGCACGAGATTGGGCAGAGGCGCAGAAAAGGTTGTCGAAGAAGCAGCGTACACTCAATAGCGTGTTGGGCTTGTCGATCGCAGCCGGCGTGGTGTTGGCGGGGCTGGGGGGCGGTGGTCTCGCAAGCGCCGAATCCGGTGCGGCAGCCGGCGCACGAGAGGAGGTGGTCGGTTTGCCGCGCTTTCCCTCGATCAGTCCCGACGGCAGCACGATCGTCTTCAGCTGGGGCGGGGATCTGTGGCGGGTCGCGGCGAGTGGTGGTGAGGCGACCCGACTGACCGCTCACGCTCTGGACGATCTTCACTCGGCCTGGAGCCCGGATGGGCGCGCGTTGGTCTTTAGCTCGATGCGTGACGGCTACCTGAATCTCTACCACATGCAGCGCGACGGCAGCGGTCTGCGGCAGCTCACCTACAGCGACCGGTTTTTGCGCAATCCGGGCTATGCGCACGATCGCGACGGTGCCCCTGTGATCACCTTCTCGTCCTATCTTGAGGCCGATGTCTACCGCGAACAGCGCGCCTACGCCATCGCTCCGCAGGGCGGCGAGCACTGGCGGCTGCAGCCGGCGTTCGGCTCTGAGCCGCGCCTCTCGGCCGATGGCCGCTGGCTCGTCTTCACCCGCGGGGGCCACTACCACGGCTGGCAGCGGCGCCACTACCGCGGTGCCGATGCACGCAATCTCTGGCTCTACGATCGTAAGCACGAGCGGTTTGTGCAGCTGACCGATCACCCCGGCGATGACGGACAGGCACGCTGGCTCGATGATCAGACGCTGCTCTTTCTCTCCGATCGAGATGACGGCACGGTCGATCTCTATCGCCTCACGCTCGATACCCTGAAGGCGAAGAATGCGGTGAGCGAGGAGGGTGGCGCCGCGACCGCTGAGGCAGAAGACGGTGTAGCCGATGTGGTTAAGGAGCTGATCGAGATCGAGCGCCTTACCCACGCCCGCAAGCGCGACGTCCGCCACTTCGACGTCGCTCCGCAGGCCGATATGGTCGTGCTACAAGTTTGGGACCGGCTCTATACCCTCGATCTGGACGCTCCGTCGGCGACGCCCGAGCCGCTTGAGCTCCACGCTGGGGAGCCGGGGCAGGATCAGACGCAGTGGCGACAGATCGATCGGGATGTCAGCGAGGCGGCGCTGAGTCCTGATGGCGAGGTGATGGCCTACATCGCCTACGGTCGCGTCTACGTCCGCCACCTCGATGAGCACAGCCCGACGCAGGCGGTCACGCCCGCCGCGCACGCCCGCCATAAGGATCTAGCGTGGGCGCCGGACGGCTCGCGCCTCTACTTCACGAGCGATGCCGACGGCAGTGAATCGCTCTACGCAGCGCAGGTGGTGTTGACGCGCGCAGAGCTCACAGCTGCCCCCGAGATGGTCCCGGGTAAGTTCTCCGCTGAGTTGCCGGGTGTCCTCCCCGATCCGATCGCCGCTGCGGATAAGACGGCGAGCGACCGGAATGCCCCGCAGCGCTGGCACGATGCGGTGCAGTTTGCCGTCCTGCCGGTGCTTGCTGAGGCGAGTCACGATCGGCAGGCGCGCCCCTCGCCGGATGGGACGCAGCTGGCCTTTCGGCGCGGGCGTGGCGACTTGATGCTCCTCGATCTGGCTAGCGGCGAGAGCGAGCGCTTGGTCAGCGGCTGGGATCAGCGAATCGAGTGGCGCTGGTCGCCGGATGGTCGCTATATCGCCTATGCGCAGAGTGACCTCGACTTCAGCGTTAATATCTTCGTCGTGCCGACCGACGGCTCTCACCCTCCGGTGAACGTCACCCGCCATCCGCGCAACGATCGCAATCCGCGCTGGTCGGCCGATGGCCGCAAGCTCAGCTTTGTCTCGAATCGCGCCGGCGAGACGTACGACGTCTACCGCGTCTACCTCGATGCAGCACTGGAGCGTTACAGCCCGCGCGAGCGGGTGCGCTACTATCGCGATGCGCAGCAGAGGGCAGGGGCCGGCTCGGAGCGAACGACTGACTCGGTAACCGGTGAGGTGATTGGTACGGCGACCGGACCCAGCGGTGAGCCGGCAAGTGCTGCAGCCGTTGATGAGACGGTCGCTGAGAGGCGCACAGAGGCCTTGACGCAGAGAGATCTTGAGAGCGCTTGGCGCCGGATCGAACGGGTCACCCGCGCCGCCGCGCACGAGTACGACCTGGAGATGACCCCGGGCGGTGATCGCTACCTCTTCAATCGCACCGGCGAGGGGTTGATGCTCGAGAGCTGGGATGGCAGCGAGCGCAAGCGCCTCGGCGGCATTGTCGATGTCCAGCATTTGAGCAGCAGCGGCGATCGTTTGGTCTACGTCGCTAATGGTCGTGCTGGGGTGGTGAATCTGGCCGACGCCAGACATAGGCGCCCGGATATCAGCGATCGCATTCGTATCGATCTGCAGGCGCAGGCGCAGCAGAAACTGCGTGAGGCCGCGCGGGTGATCGAGGAGGGGTTCTATCAGCCGCAGCGTTTGGAGCAGATCGGGTGGGCGGAACGGGTCGATGACCACACTGCCCTGCTTGAGCATGCGCGCACCGCCAATGAGTTCAACGACATCGCCAATCGCCTCATGGGGGAGCTGGCAGCCTCCCATACCGGAGTCACCAACCCCGACCCGAGTGCTGCGCGCCGTCAGCCCTCGGGGCGTCTCGGCATCGAGCATGCGCCCGTAACACTCGGCGACGGTCTCTACGGCTACCGCGTACTCGGGGTCGTTGCGCGCGGTCCGGCGGCGCGCGGAGCGGTGCCGCTGCGCCCTGGGGATCTCATCACGGCCATTGGTCAGGAGCCCTTGCGGGCCGAGGAGAGTATGCTGCAGCGGTTGCGTGGGCGAGTCGGCGATGAGTTGCTCGTTACTTTTCGCCGCCCCGGCGATCCCATCGGCCACCAGCGCCAGACCTTGATCACCCCGGTCGACTACGCCGAGCTAGGGCGGTTGAAGTACGACGCCTTTAAGGCGCGCAGCCGCGCCGTGGTCGAGGAGCGTGCCGATGGGCGTCTTGGCTACGTTCACATCCAGGCGATGAATCAGGCGTCGCTGGAGCGCTTTCAGGCCGATCTTTACGCCGCCGCTGAGGGTAAGGAGGGGCTGATCATCGACGTGCGCAACAACGGTGGCGGTCACACCACCGATCGCATCTTGACCTCGCTGCTGGCGCCGCAGCACGCCTACACCGTGCCGGCAGGGGGCGATCCAGCGCAGACTGGGCACTATCCGCAGGATCGGCTCGATGCCCCGCGCTTCACCGCCCCGACCAACGTCCTGATCAACGCCAAAAGCCACTCCAATGCCGAGATCCTTGCTCACGCCTTCCGAACCCTCGGGCGAGGCCGGCTGATCGGCGAGCCGACCTACGGTGGTGTGATCTCGACCGGGCAGCATCGGCTGATCGACGGGGCGACGGTGCGCCGACCCTTCCGCGGCTGGTATCTGCCCGATGGCACCGATATGGAGCACTACGGGGCGCCGCCCGATCTTCGGGTTGGGCAACACCCGGATGACGAGGTCGCCGGGCGCGACCGGCAGCTGGAGCGGGCCGTCGACGACCTGCTAGAGCGTCTTGATGAGGCGGATGAAACATCGTGAAGAGGTGACTGTGGACGGGAAGTGTCATCGTGGATAGCGGCGCCATCGTGAATCGTAAAATGCGTGCCGGATCGGGTTCGCGCCCGCGCTTTGGGCCGTTGCTGTGCCCATTGCTCCGCCCGGCGCTCTGGTTGTCGCCCTGCCGGTCACTCGGGTCGCCGCTCGGGCTGCCACTCTGCCTGTCACTCGGGCCGTTACGCAGGTCGCTATTCGGTCTGTTGCTCGGTCTATTGTTGGGGTTGCTCGGGCTCGTTCCGTTGAGTGCGCTCGCCCACGATACTGAGGCGAACGACGAACCGCCCCTCCAGCCGCGCTGGGCGGTCGAGGGCCGTGACTGGCCGGGGCGCTCGGCCAGCGACTTTCTCGAGGCGGCCGGGATCCGCTGGCACTATCAGCTCTTTCCCGCGACGGTTGATGCAGACGCCGGCGTCGATGCCGATGCCGATGCCGATGCCGACACTGCCGCGACCGAGTCGCCGGCGCCGGTGGTGCTGCTGGTCCACGGTACCGGTGCGGCGGGTCACTCGTGGTACCCGCTCGTACCGGAGCTGAGACAGCACTTCACCGTGCTGGTCGTCGATCTTCCGGGGCACGGCTTCACCTCGGCGCCACCGCCGCAGCGCTTAGCAACCGCCGCGATGGCCGAGGATCTGGCCGCTTTGCTTCGTGCCCTCGACGTCGAGCCCGACTGGGTCGTGGGGCACTCCGCAGGTGCGGCGTTGCTGGCACAGATGATCCTTGATGAGCAGATTGCCCCGGCGGCACTGGTGAGTATCAACGGCTCGCTGCTGCCGCGGCAGGGGCGTTTCGCGCGGCTCTTCATGCCGCTGGCGCGCTGGGTGATCAACCGCGACGTGGTGGCGCGCCGGGCAGCCCGGCGCCTCGGTGATGAGCAGCAGGTCGCGGAGCTCTTCGAGCAGGCCGGTTCACCGCTGCCGGCGGCACAGATCGAACGCTATGCCCGCTTAGCGCAGACGCCGCAACACACCGGCTCGGCGCTGCGGATGATGGCCCACTGGCGACTCGATCGCCTCGAGCCGCGCCTACCCGAGTTGGCCCTGCCGGTACTGCTAATCGTCGGCGAGGCCGATCCGCTGGTCGACCCGGAAGAGGCGGTTACGGTGGCGCAGCAGTTGCCGCGAGCCACCGTCGTGACGCTACCCGAGCGCGGCCACTTCGCCCACGAGGAGGACCCGCAGCAGACGCTGGCGGTCTTGCGGCGGTTTCTTGCCCAGCTTCCCTAGCAGACTCCTGGCTGACTCCCGGCAGCCCCCTGGCAGCTCCCTGGCAGACTGTCGGACTTTCCAGGCGCATCGCTCAAATGGGTCAAGTTCTAGCCGATTTGCCCATATAGACGCTGCCTCACGCATCGGCAGCAAGGGCCTCTGCCCGATCGGTGCGCTCCCAAGTAAAGGCCGGTTCGGTACGCCCAAAGTGGCCATAAGCGGATGTTTGGGCGTAGATCGGTCGCAGCAGTTCCAGGTCGCGAATGATGGCGTAGGGGCGCAGATCGAAGTGGCGCCGGATCAGTTCGACAAGCTGTGCTGCCGGTCGCTTGCCGGTCCCGAAGGTCTCAACGGCGATGGAGACGGGCTCGGCGACCCCGATTGCGTAGGAGAGCTGCACCTCGCAGCGCTCGGCCAGTCCAGCGGCGACTAGGTTCTTGGCCACGTAGCGGCCGGCGTAGGCGGCTGAGCGATCGACCTTCGATGGGTCCTTGCCGGAAAAACAGCCGCCGCCGACGCGCGCCATGCCGCCGTAGGTGTCGACGACGATCTTGCGCCCGGTCAGTCCCGCATCGCCGAGCGGGCCGCCGATCACGAAGCGCCCGGTGGGGTTGATATAGAAGCGCGTTGCGTTATCGAGCCACTTCGCCGGTAGGACTGGGCGGATGATCTCCTCAATCACCGCCTCGCGCACCGTCTCGAGGGTGACCTCGGGGCTGTGCTGGGCGGAGAGGACCACCGCATCGATCGCTTGCGGCGTGTGGTCGACGTAGCGCACGGTCACCTGTGATTTGGCATCGGGGCGCAGCCACGGCAGCGCTCCCGTATCGAGCAGTTCGGCGTGGCGCTGCATCAGCCGGTGGGCATAGAGGATCGGCGCCGGCATCAGGGCGTCGGTCTCGGCGCTGGCGTAACCGAACATCAGTCCTTGATCGCCAGCCCCTTGCTGCTCCGGGTCGCTGCGCTCGACCCCTTGAGCGATATCGGGCGATTGCCGACCAAGGGCGTTGATCACCGCGCACGTTCGGCCATCGAAGCCCAACTCCGAGCCGGTGTAGCCGAGTTCGCAGACGGCGCGGCGTACCACCGCCTCGAAGTCGATATGGGCGTGCGTCGTCACCTCGCCGAAGAGGAGCACCAGCCCGGTCTTGACCGCGGTCTCGCAGGCGACGCGCCCCTGCAGGTCGGCAGCGAGGATTGCGTCTAGGACTTGATCAGAGATCCGATCGGCGATCTTATCGGGGTGGGCGCGCGAGACCGACTCTGAGGTGAAGAGGTGCTGTTCACTCATATGCTCTCCCCAAGGAATCCCGCGCTTTCAATCGCGGGAGGAATGGCGGCTGCGGTATTGCAGCCGTCAAAACAGGTACGGGCCTTCCACCCGCAGGGCCGTGAGGCTCTGCCCGGTAAAGCGCCCAGTGGCGCGGGGCTTACGCCCTGTCTCCCCTCGCCAATAATCTGCGCCGGCTCCCGCTGGTGCGGGCTGGTTGAGGGCAGCCTGGGCGCCTTCGACCCAGGCTTTTTAACACGCTGTCGGCCCGGTTGCCCAGGGTGGGAAGCCCCGAAGATCGTCGAGACCACAGCGAGGATGTTGTCGGTCCGGTTGCCCAGGGTGGGAAGTCATGAAAGACCTCGCCGGCAGGGGCGCTGGTTCCTGGGAGCGCCGGCGTTCCCGCCGGCATTCTTCCTGGGACCACGAAGGAGGGAGCAGCGGCGAATGATCAGTCCCGGCTGATGGGCAAAATCCCGAATCGTGATAGGCGCTCTGCCCGTACATCGCCCGGATCGGTTACACTGCCGCAGCGACTGCGACTGCGACTGCGATTGCGGTTCGCCGGTGCTGTTGTCGCTCGGGTAACGGGCGGCCTGGCCGAGGAGCGGCCGCCGATGGCAGGCCCCGGTCTCCGATTGTTGGTGTGCGGAACGCATCCGGTTGATGCGAAGATAACCATAAGCTTACGCAGTAAGGGAGGGTTCGAATTCATGACTATCAAGGTTGCGATCAACGGCTACGGACGGATCGGCCGTAACGTGTTGCGGGCGCTCTACGAGGCGGGGCGCACTGACGAGATCCAGATCGTTGCTATCAATGATCTTGGCGATGCGCAGACCAACGCCCATCTGACGCGCTTCGATACCGCCCACGGGCGCTTTCCGGGGGACGTCAAGGTCGAGGGCGGCGATCTGGTCGTCAATGGCGACCGGATTAAAGTCTGCGCCGAGCGCAACCCGGCCGATTTGCCGTGGGGCCAGCTCGGGGTCGATGTGGTCATGGAGTGTACGGGGCTCTTCACCACGAAAGAGGCCGCTGGTGCGCACCTGAAAGCCGGGGCCAAGAAGGTCGTGATCTCAGCCCCGGGCGGTAAGGATGTCGATGCCACTGTGGTTTACGGTGTCAATCAGCAGACGCTGAGCGCGAGTCACGAGGTCATCTCCAACGCCTCCTGCACCACCAACTGCCTCGCCCCGATGGTCAAGGCGATCCATGAGAAGATCGGTGTCGAACAGGGGCTGATGACCACCATCCACGCTTACACCAACGATCAGGTGCTGACCGACGTCTTTCATAGCGATCTGCGGCGGGCGCGCAGCGCCACCCAATCGCAGATTCCGACGAAGACCGGGGCGGCTGCCGCGGTGGGCTTGGTGTTGCCGGAGCTCAACGGCAAACTCGACGGCTTTGCGATGCGGGTGCCGACGATCAACGTCTCGCTGGTCGACTTGACCTTCACGGCGGCGCGCGATACCAGCGTCGATGAGATCAACCAGGTGGTCAAGGCGGCCGCCGAGGGCGAGTTGGCCGGTGTGCTCACCTACAACGACGAGCCGCTGGTCTCGATCGACTTCAACCACAACCCCGCCTCGAGCATTTTCGACGCCACCCTGACCCGGGCTATGGGAACGCGGCTGATCAAGGCGTGCGCCTGGTACGACAACGAGTGGGGCTTCTCGAACCGGATGCTCGATACCACGGTGGCGCTGATGCGCGCTTGACGGTAGCGGCCGCGGGCCTGCGGGCGGGTAAAACAGCAGGCAGGCCCGCCTGCGGCGGTGGCTCAGCCCGCACTCTCCGGGCTGGTCGCCGCCTCACCGATGAGTTCGTGGAGCGCAGTGGTGTCGTGTATGCGAAGGCGCCCGCTGCGCTCCTCAAAGATGCCCTCGCGCTTCCAGCGCGCCAGCACCCGGCTGATCGTCTCGACCCGCAGCCCGAGCAGTTCGCCGAGTTCGGCCCGCGATAGCGGCAGCGGGATCCACTCGTGATCCTCGGCAGCAACGCGGCGGGCGTGGCTGCGCAACTTTTTGCGCCAATTTAGCAGGAAGGCGGCGATCCGCTCCTCGGCTTTGCGCGTGCCGAGCTCCGCGGCCAAACTCTCGACCTCGTGCAGTGCCTCGCGCCAGCGCCGCAACAGGGCGTTGGTGAAGCCCGGCTCCTCATCGTGCAGCTGCTTGAGCAGCGGCAACGGCAGGTGGCAGACCGTCACCGGAGTTAGGGCGATGGCACTGTAGCGAGAGGGCTCGTCGAAAAGACCTTCGATCCCCAGCAGGTCGCCCGGTACGAGTAAGCGGATGATCTGAGTGCGTCCTGGGCCGTGGCTGCGCGATAGCTTAACGATGCCATCACGCAGGGTGAAGGCCTCACCGGGACGCGCACCCTCGGTGAGCAGTACCGTGCTGGGTGAATGCTGAGAGCGGTAAGTGGCGGCGGCGAAGCGCTCGACCCGCTGCGGATCGAACTCGCCGAACAAGGCAATCGAGCGGACCGAGCAGTGATCGCAATCGTGAGAATCCATCATGGAGGCCCCCCCAAAAAGACCGGAACAGAAGACTTGATTGTAATCAAGTTTGCTCCTTTAGCAAACGCCGCTCCGCTTCGCGGTATTTGGCCGCGGTGCGGGCGATGACCTCGGCGCTCAGGTGGGGTGGCGGCGACTGCTTATCCCAGCCCAACGCCTCAAGGTGATCCCGAATGTACTGTTTATCGAACGCCGGCGGAGTGCTCCCAGGGCGCCACTCAGCGGCGGGCCAGAAGCGGGCGGAATCCGGAGTCAGCAGTTCGTCGATGACGATCAGCTCGCCCTCTGCGGTGAGCCCAAACTCAAGCTTGGTATCGGCAATGATCAGGCCGCAGCGCTCCGCGTGCGCGTTTGCGGCGCGGTAGATCGTCAAGGCGGTCTCGCGGACACGCTCGGCGAGGGCTGGGCCGATGCGCTCGGCGGTCTCAGCGAAGGTCAGCGGCTCGTCGTGCTCGCCGACGGTGGCCTTGGTGCTCGGGGTGAAGATCGGCTCGGGGAGTTGTGCTGAGCGCTCAAGCCCCGCTGGCAGGCGGACCCCAGAGACGGTGCCGGTGCGTTGATACGATTGCCAGCCGGAGCCAGCCAAATAGCCACGGACGATCGCCTCGATCGGCAGCGGCTGTAGGCGGCGCACCACGACGGCGCGCTCGCCGACCTGAGCGGCGTCAGCGGCACTGAGCACTTCGTGCGGTGCGGTATCGAGCAAGTGGTTGCGGGCGATCTCGGCGGTCTTGCGAAACCAGAAGTTGGAGACCCGTGTGAGCACCTCCCCCTTGCCGGGGATCGGGTCGGGCAGGACGACGTCGAAGGCCGAAAGTCGGTCGGTGGCAACGATCAACAGACGCTCTTCGTCGACCGCATAGATATCGCGCACCTTGCCGCTATGCAGCAACGGCAGGCTCTCGAGGTGGCTGCTATGGAGGGCAGTGGGAAGATTCGGTTCGCTCATCTCATCAGTGCTCTTACGGTGGGCTCTTCTGCTATGGTCGATGTTGCCGGTGTGATGCCGGTGAGTGGCCCGGGGTGCGGCGGGTTGTCGAAGAATGACCCTATATGGGAATGGTACTAAAACGTCGCCGCTGTGTAATTAATCCCGGCGTCCGAGGGTGCGCCCGGGTGCGTTAGTATGCTGCTGCGTCGCGTCATCCGGGTGCGATTAAGCCGCTTCTCGGGTATCCTTGGTGCCTTCGTTTGTGGGTGGTTCTCTGGCGGTTGTCCCCGCCGGAGGATGGAGTGCTAACCGAAGTGGCACCAGGACTGCGGTGCATGCAGCCGTATCGAATTGTAGAACGCTGGCTGGGTCGACTGCTCGGGGCTTTGGGTGGCGGGCTGATTGCTGCGCCGCTCGGGGTCGCCGTGCCGTTCGGCGTGCTCAGCGGTTTCCTGCTTGGCTTCGGTCTCGATCAGTGGGTACGGGTAACGCAGAGCGTTGGCTTGGTTTGGAGTGGTTGCGGCCTGAATGCGGCGCAGCGGGTCTACATCGGTGCTACGGCTCTGGTGATGGGCTACGTTGCGAAATACGACGGGCGGGTGAGCGAGGCGGAGGTCGCCGCCGCGCGCCGCGTGCTCAACGAATTGCCCCTCGATGAATGCGGCCGCAAGCGCGCGATCGTGGTCTTTAATCGGGGCAAGGATCCGGCGGCGCCGCTGCGTGTGGTGTTGTGGCTGTTGCGCTGGGTCGGTCGCAGCCGCCCGGAAGAGCTGGCGCGTTTTCTCGACTTCCAACTGCGCGTCGCCGCTGCCGATGGCCTGCCGGATGCCGCACGCGAGCGGTTACTGCGCTGGATCTGGCGCCAGGCCGGGGTCTCCGTGGTCGATCTCGATGCCCGTCTTGATGGGCTGCGACGTGGCAAGCTGAATCGCACGGTGCGTCCAACGATCGATCACGCCTACCGGCTTTTAGGGGTTGGTCGCAATGCTTCGCCCGAGCAGGTGCGCAAGGCGTATCGGCGCGCGATCAGTCGTAGCCACCCGGATCGCCTCGTCGGGCGCGGGCTCTCCGAGCAAGAGATCGAGGCCGCTGGTGAGCGTACGCGGCAGATTCGCGCTGCCTACGAGGCAATCCGCGAGGTTCGAGGGATGTAGTCGAGACGAGCCGAGAGGCCAAAAGAGAGAAAAGCAACCGGTAGCCTGGTGGCAAGCACCGATGGCACCGCGCAATCGAGCACGAGGAAGAGGATCAAGAGCCATGCAAGCGCAATTCGCTGCAGTGACTGTCGAGCTTGAAGTCGGTGATATCGCCGCGCAGCACGAGTGTGATGCGGTTGTAAACGCCGCCAACGCCGAGCTACAGCCTGGGAGCGGCGTCGCCGGGGCGATTCACGAGGCCGCTGGCCCGGAATTGGCGCAGGCGTGTCAGCCGTTGGCACCGCTTGAGCCCGGGCAGGCGGTGATTACCGACGCGTACAACCTGCCCAATCGGCACGTCATCCACTGCCTCGGGCCGGTCTTCGGGGTCGATGAGCCTTCCGACGAGCTGCTCGCCGCCTGCTATCGCGAAGCGCTGCGCTTGGCCGAGGAGCAGCAACTCGCTTCGATCGCCTTCCCGTCGATCTCGACCGGGGCTTTCTGCTACCCCATGGTGCAGGCCGCCGAGGTAGCGCTGACGACGATTGCCGAAACGGCATCGCAGCTCCAGCACATCAAACGGGTGCGCTTGGTGTTGCCGAACGAGCGGGCGCTGCAGGCGCATGAACGCGCCCTTGAAGCGCTGCTTGAGGGTGAGGAGGAGGCATGAGCGTCGCCCTTGCCTGGCCGCACTTGCAGCAGCGCTGGCAGGCCGAGGTCTTGCCGGCGCTTGAAGCCTTTGTGCAGATCCCGGCAAAATCCCCCCACTTCGACCCCGACTGGCAAGAGAACGGCCATCTTGAGGCCGCCTTGGAGCTTGGGGCGCAGTTCTGTCGAGATCACTTGCCTGACGCCGCCGTCGAGATCGTGCGCGAGCCCGGGCGCACCCCGCTGCTCTTCGTCGAGGCGCCGGCTTCTCCCGGCAACGGGGACGGTGAGTCAGCGCTAGCGGCGGCGGGTACGGCGCTGATCTACGGCCACTTCGATAAACAGCCGGAGAACAGTGGCTGGTCGAGCGGGTTGGCGCCGTGGCAGCCGGTGATCCGCGACGGTAAGCTCTACGGCCGTGGCGCGGTTGACGATGGCTACGCGCTCTTCTCCGCAGTGCTCGCCTTAGCCGCTCTGCGCGAGAGTGGGCAGCCGACCCCGCGTACGCTCTTTCTGATCGAGACGTGTGAGGAGAGCGGCAGTTACGACTTGCCGGCCTACCTCGATCGGCTCGCAGAGCGAATCGGCGCGGTCGATCTGGTGGTCTGTCCCGATGCCGGTTGTGGCACTTACGATCGGCTCTGGTGCACGACCTCGCTGCGCGGCATGATCACTGGCACGCTGCGGGTCGATGTGCTGCACGAGGGCGTTCACTCCGGCGATGCCGGCGGGGTGGTGCCGTCGAGTTTTCGGATCCTACGCAGTCTGCTTTCGCGCCTGGAGGACGAAGCGAGCGGCGAGATCTTGCCGGAGCTCTGTCGCGTGTCGATCCCCGAGCAGTGTCGTGAGCAGGCAGAGCACGCCGCGACGGTGCTCGGCGGCGCGATCCGCGAGCGTTATCCCTTCTTGGAGGGCGTGCGGCCGCAAGTCGACGATCCGGCCGAGTTGCTGCTGGCGCGCAGTTGGCGGGCGGCGCTGGAGATTGTCGGTGCCGAGGGGCTGCCCCCGGTGGCCGCCGCCGGCAACGTCCTACGCCCCTTTAGTGCGTTGAAACTGGCTCTGCGTCTGCCGCCGACGGCCGCCGCCGAGGCGGTCGCAACCGATCTGCAGCGGCTGTTGACCAGCGCTCCGCCTGCTAGCGCCCCGGTTGCTTTTGAGCTGGAGGCCGTGGCTGACGGCTGGGCGGCACCGGCGACTGCGCCGTGGCTCAGCGCGGCCTTGGAGCGGGCCGGAGCCAGCTACTTTGGGGCTGCCCCGGTGCTGATGGGCGAGGGGGGTACGATCCCCCTGATGGCTTGGCTGCAGGCGCGTTTTCCGCAAGCGCAATTCTTGGTCACTGGAGTGGCTGGTCCTGGGTCAAACGCCCACGGCCCCGATGAGTTTCTTCACCTGGATGCAGCGCAGCGGGTGACCGGCTGCCTGGCCGAGGCGCTGGCAGCGCTAGCGCAGCAGCATGTTCGATAAGGGGACCGATAATGTTCGATAAGGGGACGGATTTAAAATCTGTCCCCTTTGGCCCAGCCCTGACCTGGCTGATTGCACTCATCACACTGACGATCGTGGCGGCTGCAGCGCCACCGACGTCCGCCTCGCCGCCGACACCGGAGTCGACCGCAGCGACGGCTTCGGTGACGGCCGAGGCAACGGTCGAAGAGGCGATCGCGGCAGCCCCCGCGCAGCTGACACCACTCCTCGAGGCGATCGACGCCACCGCCGCTGAGCAGTGGCTCGCAGCCAGCCGTGCCGAGGCGTGGGAGCGGCGCGCTACCGATGAGACCCGTGATGAGGACGAGCGTACCCTGTGGCAACGGGCGTACGAGGTCGAGGTGGCGGGCGCCGAACGGCTGCACGGCGCCCTGGAGCGGGTGGCAGTGGCGCGCGAGCTGCCCGCGCGGCTGAGCGATCTTGAGCAGCGCTGGACGGCCCTGCCCGAGATCGGGCGGCTAACGAGCGATGAGCCGACCTTTGGTGCCGTCGAACAGGCGGTGCGCGAGGTGGAGCAGCGGCGCCGTCAGGTCAGCAGTGAGCTGGAGCAGCGGCGGGCGACCCTGGCTCGGCTTGAGGAGCAGAGCCGGGGACAGACCGAGACGCTGGAGCGGTTGCGCCGCGAGCGCACCGAGGCATTGGAGACGCTGCCTCCTATCGCCGCCGATCCAGAGCATGCAGAGGCGAGCGAGGCCGTGCGCCTGGCCATCGAGCGGCGTGCCGATGCCCGCATCCTCGCCGCGCAGCTCGATCAGCAGACGCTGGCGCCCCGCATTACCGTGCTGCGGCTTGAAAGCCGCGTCCTGGCCGCCAAATTCGAGCACTTGCGCGCTCCGCTGCTTGCCCTTGAGCAGCGTTTGGAGGCGCTAGCCAGTGAGGAGTTGCGCGCCCTCCAAGCCGATCTGCAGCGCCTGCTCGAGCGCGAGCCACAGCTCACCGAACGCTTCCCCGGTCCCCTCCAAGAGTTGCGTCGGCATCTCGATGAGAGTGCACAGCTGCAGGCGCGCATCCGCGAGCTGCAGGCCAAGCGCGAGCACTACCTGCAGGTCGAGCAGGATCTTGGTCAGACCCTGATCAATGTCCGTGAGCGCTTGGAAGTCAGTGGTCTGACCGAGGCTCTGGGGGGGCTCTTTATCGAAGAGCAGCGGCGTCTGCGGCAGTTTGATCGGGCGCGCTTTATGGTGCGGCAGCTAGAGCGCGAACTGGCACAGTCACGGTTGCGCCAGATCACCCTGCGCGAGCAGTTGGCGCAGTTGCCGGTCGTGGCCGAGACCGCCGCCGATGATCCGGCAGCAGGCGAATTGTTGCGGTTGCGTCGGCAAGTCTTGGCGACTCAGCTGCAGGCCGAGGAGCTCCTAGCCGAGCAGTTGCGACAGAGTGGCCTGCCGCTGCGCGAGGTCGCACGCTTGGTCGATGAACTCGATCAGGTGCTGCGCGAGACGCTGCTGTGGTGGCCGAGCCACGCCGCGGTCGGCTTGGACTGGATCGCCCGGGTGCCGGCGGCGAGTGGTGCGTTGCTGGAGCCCGCCGCGTGGGTCGAGTTGCGTGATGCCCTCTACGTAGTCTCCGTCGGGTCCCCTCTGCCGCTTGGGTTGTCGGTCCTCGCTGCGCTGCTGATCTATCTATGGGGACGGCGGGGGCGTGAGCAGCTGCCGGCGTTGGCGCAGCGCACCCGGCACCGCTTCACCGACAATATGAAGCTGACCTTCCAAGCGCTCGGCTGGAGCCTGCTGCGGGTCTTGCCGGTGCCGCTGATCTTGGCAGTGACGGCGTGGCGGCTGCAGCAGTTGCCCGACGCCGGATTCAGTGTCGAGATCTTGGCAACCCTGCTCTTTAGTGCCTCGCTGTGGTGGTTGGCCGGTCACTTCCTGCTGGTGCTGACCCGGCGCGATGGGGTCGGTACCGTGCATCTGCGTTGGCATCCAGAGTGGGTGCAGCGGCTGCGCCGCCATCTGTCGTGGTATCTGCCGTTGCAGCTGCTCTTGATCCTGCTGCTCGGTCTGACCTTCGGCCATCCGAGTGAGTTGGTGGCCGATATCTATGGGCGGGTCGCCTTGCTCGCATCGATCGCCTGTACGGCGACCTTGGGCTGGCTGCTGCTTGCGCCCTTCGTCGATACTGAGCACCCACCGCTGCTGGAGCGACGGCGGCGCTGGCTGCACGTTGGGTTCATGGCGGCGGCCGGGGTGTTGGTGCTGCTCGCTTTGGCCGGGTACCTGCTGACCGTCAGTGAGGTCATGGCGCGCCTGATCGACACTCTCGCTATTCTCGGTGCGGTCTATCTTGGGTATGGCTTGGCGCTGCGTGCCTTGATGCTCAGCGAAGCGCGGCTGCGGCTGCGGCAGTTGCGCGAGCAGCGCGCCGCGGCGGCCGCGAGTGGTGCTGCGGCGGCCAGTGGCCCCGACGGTGGGGTCGAGATCAGCGAGCCGCAACTGGATCTGGAGGATATCAATCAGCAGACGCGCAGCCTGGTGCGGGTTACCGCCGGCGGAGCCATCGTGATTGGCCTCTTCTGGGCGTGGGCCGATATCTTGCCAGCGCTGGCGTGGCTCGATGGCGTCACCCTCTGGACGCGCACGGTAACCGTCGGCGAGGCCGAGGTACTGAGCCGGGTTAGCCTGCAAGATCTCTTGCTGGCGCTGCTGCTCGGGGTGATCTTTACCCTGGCTACGCGCAACCTGCCTGGGCTGGTCGAGATCGTGCTGGCGCGCAGTACCCAGATGGATGCCGCCGGACGCTATACGGTGACGATGCTGCTGCGCTACGTCTTGGCGGTGGTGGCTGTCGTCGTCGTCTTCTCGCTGCTGGGACTGCGCTGGAGCGAGCTGCAGTGGATGGTGGCGGCATTGACCTTAGGCTTAGGGTTCGGCCTGCAGGAGGTCGTAGCGAACTTCGTCTCAGGGCTGATCGTCCTCTTCGAGCGCCCCGTCCGTGTCGGCGACACCATCACCATCGGCGAGTACAGTGGCACGGTCTCGCGCATCCGGACCCGGGCGACGACGATTGTCGATTGGGACAATCGCGAGATCGTGGTGCCGAATAAGAACTTCATCACCGAGCGGTTGATCAACTGGACCCTCTCTGACACCACCACCCGCTTGACCATCCCGGTCGGTGTCAGTTACGACTCCGATGTCGACCGGGTGCGTGAGGTGCTACTGGAGGTTGCGCAGGCCAACGAACGGACCTTGGCAGAGCCGGCCCCGACCGTCTTCTTCCTGAGTTTTGGCGACAGCGCGCTGACCTTCGAGTTGCGGGTCTACGTCAGCGCCCTGGGCGATCGTCTGGTGACCGTCAGCGAACTGCACACGGCGATCATCAAGCGCTTCCGCGAGGAGGGGATCGAGATCGCCTATCCGCAGATGGACCTGCACATCCGTGACGGACTGCCCGCAGCGCCTGGGTCTTGGTCGCCGCCCGAGGCGCCGCTACCTGGCGGTTCGCCGTCGCCCTAAGGGGCGACGCAATTGGTTAAGGGCGATAGACCAGAAAGCCGGAGGGATTCAATCCCTTCGCACCGATGCATCGTGATTCCACCACGTCCAGTGACGCTGTGGGCTCTGCCACGTCGCGCCGTAACGAAAGGCGAGGTACGCCTCCGGAGTGGCGGGAATAGGCAAGCTAAGTTCGTGCCAAGAGAGTCGTTCAAGCTGCGCGAAATAGTGCGCCGGGACGCTCGACTTGTAGACCACACCGAGTGGTTCACGCAGCCGATAGAGCGCTCCGAGTAGGGTGTCGTGGCAGCCGGCAGTGATGGATCGCCGCCGTACCGTACCGGTGAATTGTCCGCTGTAGCCCGTCAGGTATTCACCCCAGCGCAGCAGTCGCCACAGCTTACGGCGCAGCGGTCCCCGGTGGAGGTCGGGCAGCCGCGGATACATCACCAGCTCCTTTCGCCATAGGGGTGGGTCGCTGTTGACCCACTCGTAGCAGGCGAGGTCGAAATCGCGGCTAGAGCCATCACCAGGCAGCACTTTAAGGTTGCGACGGGTGCGCACCAGATGCGCGCCAAGCCGGTCCCGAATGTTCCAAAGTGCGGCGTGTGCAGCGTTGAGACCGGCTGCCGGTAGGGAGAGGTCGACGTCGCGGTCCCACGGCAACAGGCGCCCTTCGCGAACCAAGCCGAGCAGAGTGCCGTGGTCGATCCACCAGCGCACCCCCGCCTCATCAAGCGCCTTCTGAATCAGCGACAAGCGGTAGAGATCATCCATCGGCGTGCTCCTTGGCCGCAGGGGAGCGTTGGTTGGTAACTCCGTACGCCGCTAAGCGGTTGCGGTAGGCGCGGACGCCGAAGCGCTCCCGCGCCTCATCACGGGTGCGGCGACAGCGTTCCAGCAGCGCTGTTTGGTCTGCCGCCAGTGCCCGTAACGTCGGGAGTACGGCGGTTGCCGAACAGTAGATCGGTGTCTCGCCGTAGCAGCCGCGGAACCGCTCGGGCAGGATGACCGGCAGACCGGCCGCCATCGCCTCAACCACGCAGCGGGCCATCGGCTCTATGCGGGCCTCGTGCGGAAAGAAGACGAAGACGTCGAGCTCTGCCAGAAACTGCGTTACGGGGAGGGCGCCATACTTGATGTCGAGCCAGTTTTCCGGCATGCGTCCGAGGATACGCCGCGGGCGGGAGCAACCGCCGAGGAATCGGGCTTCGATTTCGGGGGTCTCGGGGTAGGCGGCGAGCAGCGTGGCAGGATCACTCGGCCATTTGTTATAGACGTCGCGAACATGGCGGCCAATGACCAGTGGCCGCTGGGGGGTGGCGGCGCGGGCAGCACGGGCCGCCAGTTCAGCGTCGCTGGCGAGCAGGCGCGATGGGACGACGTTCAGCCAGTCTTCGGCGGTCAGCGGCAGGGTGGCGTTCCACGCCGCCATAGCCGCGCGGGCGTCGGGACCGTTGGGGGCCCACACCGGCGCACTGCCGAGCAGTTGGGTGGCGCCGGTGTGGCAGGCGAGGGGATCATAGAAGGGTTGGTCCGTGGTCAGACGCTGCGGCGGCTGGTTGACGACCAAAACCGCCCGCTCGACGGTGAGTCGTGGCCGTGGTGCCGGCAACGTAACAAAGGCCGGCGGGTAGCGCAGCACCGCTAGGCGCGCGCGGGCGGAGGGGTGCGCGTTGAGCAAAGGCACTCCAAGGTCGGCCAGGCAACCGAGGGCGTCCTGTTTAAGGCTCCAGCTCTTGGCCGTATAGGTGGCAGCGTCGAGTTGGAGGGCGGCAACCCGCCAGCCTTCTGCGCGCGCCAGTTCGATCTCACTAAGGACTGAGGCGATGGTACCGCCACGGATGCGAAAGTCGGTGATGAAGAGAAGATCCCAAGTCGTTCGCTCGCCCGGCAGCAGGGCGGTCCAGTCGCGCCGATATTGCTGTGGCGTCTCGCTGCTGACCGGAAGCGAGCCGGGTGCGTAGGGGAGTTCGGTTAAGAGCGGGGCGGCCAACGTCGGGCGCGCGCGTGCCAACGCCTCGGCGAACACCTTAAGGGCTAGGCGGTTGGTCGGCACGCGGTCCTGGCCACGATGGAGCGGCTGGAGGAGGGTGTGGGCGAGCCGGTGTAACCGATTTCGAGGGCGCGGTGCGGCCACGGCGATGTGCGCTAACGGACGTTGGCGATCGCTGAGCAGTGCCACTAGAAGCGCAATTGGAGAGGCTTGTTCACAGTGGTGCAGTTCGCCGCCTAAGACGCCGGCACGGACGGCAAAGGTAAGCGCTCGCTCGGGGCGGCGGTGGCGGAAGGGACGGTTAAGGCTGCCGCCGAGAGTGAAGAGGACGACCTCGACGGGGGCGGCAATCGTGGCCGGGATGGGGAGGTCGGTCGGCCGATAACTGACGGCGTCGTAGACAATGACCCAGCGCTCCGGCTGTTCAGCCGCCAGTTGGCGGAGCATGGGGCAGGCGAGGGGAAATTGGCTGAGGGAGAGGGTGACCGGAGCGTGGCCGGAGGGGGCGACCGGCGCTGGCAGCGACAGCGATGCAGCTTCTGCAACGCGGGCGTGGAGCGCAGCGGTGTATCCGGTGAGTCGCTGGGACTGATGCAGCGACGGTGGTAGCTGAGCATGGACCCAAGTCCGCAGGCCGAAGTGGTCGAGGGCTCGCTTCGTCAAGCGAATCAGCGTGCGGCGGCGAATCATACGCTCTGCTCGATCGCATGTTGGCGAATCGAGAAAGGCGATTCACTGCGCTGTCGGTCGGCGGTGGGGCGGTGTCTAGGCAGAGATAGAAGTATGGACATCACTTTGCTCTTGCGGCGGCAGGCGAATCCGTTTAGACGGGGCGCGTTAGGTTGGGTGCCGGCGCAGCCGCAGCCGGTGGCGCACCTTGCGCCAAGCCGCGGCGGCAATCCGGCGTGCGGTGACCGGTAGCCGCAGGCGCAGCGGCAGCGACCGCCACGCCTGCACAGCGTGGGCCGCAGCCAGCTGGCACTCCAGATCGTGGATTTCAGCCTGGTAACGCTCCCGCTCCTGCTGAAAATCCTCGCTCTGCTCCCACAGATCGAGCTCCAGTTCGGCGATGCGTGCTTGCAGCACCTGCAGAGTCGCGCTCTCAGTTTCAGGGGGGCGTTGCGGATCAGGGTTGGCCGGGTGCGGCTGTGGCGGCGTGCTCGCTTGGTGGTTCACTGCTTCGGTTCCTGAAAATCCACCCTCAAAAGGGTCGCTCCCGTCCGGCCGGGAGGCGGGGGTGAGAGGGGTTCGGCCGCATATCACATCACGCGGCGGCGGCCATGACAAGCCAAAGGCCGCTGCTTTGCAGTTTGTAAAGGGGGGGGCAGCGAGGTGCGGCTGTGAGCCGCCGCTTAGTAGAGGGTGTAGTGGGGCAGGGGCTGGTCGGGGCCGCGCAGGGCGTGCGGCAGCCACTGCGGGAGCCGATCGGGGTGCTCGATCCGGGGCGTGCGCCCGGTGCGCAGGCACTGTTGCTGCCACTCGGTCGTCAAGCGTTGAAAGAGCTCCTGCAGGCGGTTGCGACCAAAGGCGCTGCGCGCCAGAGGGCCGCTGGCAGTCAGAGAGACAGGGTGCCAACGCGCCAGGGTCAAACAGAGGTCAGTTGCTGCGGCCACCCCCCGTGGCCCGTAGACGGTTTTGATGCGCGCCTCGTACTCACGGTCGGCGCCGGCGCCCGATGCGATCGGCTGAAAGAAGCCGAGCCGATCGAAGACCGACCGTTTAAAGAGCAGTGATGAGAGGTTCTTTTTTAGTACCGGGCCGTGCGCCTGCAGCTGGATGGCGCCGTTATCGGCAAGTCGGATTGTGGCGGCGATCGCTGCCACCGTGCCGTGGGACTCAAGCGTGGCGAGCAGGCGCTGCAACTGCTCCGGGTGACTCCAGTCGTCGGCGTCGAGAGTGGTGAGGTAGTCGCCGCGGGCGTGCTGCAGGGCGACATTGCGTGTTCGATAGACTCCGCAGTTCGCGGCCATGCCGATCACCCGCACCCGTGAATCGCGCTGCTGCCAAGCCCGTGCTCGCGCTAGCGTCGCGTCGCTGCTGCCGTCGTCGACGACGATCAGCTCCCAGTTGCGGTGGTGTTGTCCTACCACTGAGGCGATTGCGGTGTCGATGGTTGCTGCGGCATTGAATGCTGACATGATCACGGAGATCAGCGGTTCGGGGGCGGATGAGTTGGCAGTCGCGTCGCTGTTGCTGGTGTCGTTGCGACTGGTGGCAGCGGTGACGTTGTCGACCGAGAGCGGTGCTTGCGGATCGCGGCGGCAGAGGGGGGCTAACTGGTGGCGGTGCAGTTCGCGGTTGAGGGCGGCCAGCGCCTGTGGCGAGTCGCCTAAGCGGGCGTGGAGGGCAGCGTGCAGCCAGCCCAGCCGTGGTAGGTCGGCGCCCCTGGCGCTTTTGACGGCGGCCCAGGCCGCTACGTGCTGCAAGATGGCTGTTGGGGGCGTACCAAGTCGCTCCAGGGCGGCAGCCAGTCGACCGAGGTGACGGGCCTTACGCCGCCGGGTGTGGGCGAGGGCGTGCTGCGCCCAGGCGAGCGCCTGTTCCGGATCGTCTTCAGCGAGCAGTTGCTGGAGGCAGGTGCTAACCGCGGGGTCGCTGAGGGCCGTGTGCGGTAGGGTCGTGGCGACGGTCTGCGCCTCCTCCGGCAGTTCCAGGCGCAGCAGCGCCTCCAGGTAGAGACCGGTCCAGCGCCGCAGGTCGGCCGCAGCCGTAGAGCGCAGCAGCCAGGGCTGGTAGTACCGGCTGACGCGGCGAACCCCGGAGTAGCGGCGGAGCTGATAGAGCGCTTCAATGTAAGCGATCAGTGCCGTGGCGACGGTTGGCGGCGGGTTTTGCCACGGTGTTGGTCCGGCAAAGAGCGGGCCACCGGCCTCGGCGACTAAGGGCCAGTCGTGGTGGTGAGCCGCGCTCTTCAGTAGGCGCAGCCTTTCGTGGCGGCGTTGTTCGGTGCTCGGTGAGCGCTGCGGCGGTCGGTTGCTGCGCCTCTGCAGCAGCAGCCAGGCCGAGCAGCGGCGCCGCGGCCGGCAGCCGGCAGCTAGAAGTGGCGCCTCCCAAGCGGCGCGGGCCGCGGTGAGCAGGCCGATGTGGCCGCCCGGCGGCAGCGCCGCGGTCATCGCTCGCGCCTGCTCTGCTCGCGCCGCGAGCGGTGGCAGTGGGTCGGTGGCGCCGACTGCAGTAAAGAGCACCGCCGCCGGAGGCGTGCCCGGCGTGGCCCAGCAGTAAGCACTGTCGGGCGCTGGTGCCGGTGGACGGTCGCTGGCGGCAAGGGGGTGACCGGTGGCGGTGAGCAGTTGTATCGGTGCCGGTCGCCCGATCTCCTCAGCACTGCCAGTAGCGGCACCGTCCGCAGTGGTGCGCCCCCCGCTACTGGTTGCGCAGTCGTCCAGCCAGTGCGCTATGCACTGCTGCACTACGCACAGCACCACTGGATCGTCCATTCTCTCTGTCATCGGCAATTCATGATCTGTTGCTCACGCAGCGGGCTTTGGCGGCCCTCTCTGTCAATCCGGCTGCTCTCACAGGCCGTGCCTTTAGGCAGGGGGCTTTAACAGGTGGTTGACGACTAAGCTCTCCGGCCGCACATTCTAACCTTACCGAGCGGTTGATCAGCTCGACCCTCGCCGACATTGCCACCCCGGGGTTACCTCGTCCCCCTCAGGAGTGATTGGCTATGACCGACAGATCAGCTGCAACCGCACAAGGGTCGCCTGCCGAGCGCCGCCCGACGGTCTTTTTTGACGGCCAGTGTCCGGTCTGCCGCCGGGAGATCGCGCTCTACCAGCGTCTCGACCGCGCTGCAGCGATTGAGTGGCGCGATCTGCACGAACCCGACGCGTTAGAGGGAACCGCACTGACCTGGGAGGAGGCGATGCAGCGCTTCCACTGTAAAGACCGCGACGGCACCCTCTACGGCGGCGTAGCCGCCTTCACCGTGGTCTGGTCGTACCTGCCGTACTGGCGGTGGCTCGCCTGGTTTGTCCGCGGGTTCGGCCTGACCCGCCCACTCGAGCCGCTCTATCGCTGGTATGCACGCCGCCGTTACCAGCGCGTTTGCCGCATCGATAGTAAGGATTGCAGCTGAGCCACAGTCGACAGTCGGCACGGCAGGCGGCTTGATAGCGCAGCTGGTCAGCACGGCCAGCCTGCTCGCTATGCTCCGGTCCAGTTGCCGCTCGGGATGCGCTCGCCGGAAGCGTCATTCTTGACATAGAGCCAAGCGTCGCCGCACGGCGTTTTAATGCGCTTGCGATCGTACAAGACCGGGTAGTCTTCAAGCGCATCGATCGGCGCTAGGTTGTCGACCTCGTAGATCTCACCGTGGATCGAAGTGTTGCCGCCCTCGCGGACGGCCGGGAAATCGCCAAGATCGATCATCTCGTACTCCGGGCTGGTCGCCCAAGCCCGCAGAAAGCGACTCCCCGCCTGCGCGAAGACGTGGTGGTTGGAGTGGCCCCTTTTGAGGGTGCCGTAGACAAAAACAAGGTGCGTTTTTGGGCTTGTCTCCATCGGAACTTCTTGTCGGTGTTTCGTCTGTGCTGTCCCGAGCCGGTTGAATTCGTTTGACGCCGAGACGAGGAAAGCGTTCCTGAGTAGATACACACGCTGCTTGTGGTCGCGGTTCCGGTTGTGTCGTTAAACTGGTCGCATCGTGCGGAGGGTATAGAGTGATGATCAGAGGCGCAGTCTACGACAGGCTGATTCTGGGGCTCACCTCGCGGTGGTATGCCGAGGTGGTGGAGCGGCTGCCCGAAGGCTCGCTCTTTCTCGATGTGGGGATCGGTACCGCGGGTGCGTTGATGGCGAATGCCGAGCGGGTGAAGGGCAAGGCGCTGCGCGTGGTCGGCATCGATATCGACGCCGACTATGTGGAGCGTGCCCGCCGGCGCGTGTCGGGGTCGTCGCTGGAAGATCGGGTCGAGGTGCGGCTGGAGTCGGTCTATGCGCATCGCGGCGGCCCGTACGATTTCGTCTATTTTTCCGGCAGCTTTATGCTGTTGCCCGATCCAGAGGAGGCCCTGCGGCACTGCTGCAAGTTACTCCGCCCCGGCGGGCGCCTCTTCTTCACCCAGACTATCCAGGAGCGGCCCGCGCCCTGGCTGGAGATCGTAAAGCCGTTGCTGAGGCGGTTGACTAGCATCGATTTTGGGCGGGTGACCTATCGCGAAGAGTTAGAGAATCAGCTCCGCTGCGCTGGGCTGGAAGTCGAAGAGTTCGCGGTGCTCTCGCGACACAGAGGGCGCTCCGCTTGCCTCATTGCAGCGCGGCCGCGCGATGGTTGACGACGTGCACGAGGCTCATGCGATACCGGGCCGACAAGAGCCGCAGCCGCCTTACTCGTCGCTGGAACGCTCATCAGTCTCCTCAGCCGAGCGTTGGCGCAGCCGCTCGAGTTTGCTCCGCACCCGCCCTTGCCGGGCGGCGGTTGCGGCGGCATCTACGGTGAAGGTCACCGCCTCTAGTCCCGGGGTCAGGTGGCCGCTTAGACGCAGCGTGGTTCCGGGAACAGCGGCGGCGGGTAGACGCTCGGCGGCGATCTCGTAGACCTCACCGGCGGGGCCGACGAGAAGCCGCGCGATGCCCTCATCAACGGCGTCGACGGTGGCCTCGTGGCTCACCGTCTTGGCCTTGTGGCTGGCCGTCTCGTTTGCGGTTGCGGAGGTGTCATGGGGTTCGCCAGCCTCCTCTCGGGTTGCCCGGCGTTCCTGGTGGTCCTGAGAGTCTGCCTGAAGCGGCGATTGTGGATTCAAGTCGGAGGAGGAAGTTGGCGGCATAGCAGCAGTACCCGGCGATAGAGTCAGCATGGCGAGTAGCATGAGCAGCAGCACGGGGGCCAAAACGCCGACGTCGGATGGTTGGCAGACAAGACGGGTGCGCGAACGCGCGTTAGATTCTCTCCGATGGTCCTTCATAAATCGACTCCTTCCTTGGAGTGGTAGGTTTTGCTTTGTGGCGGCAGGCCGTGAAGTTGGCTGGTGCTGCCGGCGAGCGAAGTGTCGCCGAGCTTCGCCACGTTGTCCATCATGCTGCGACACCACCCGTCCCGGTGGCGCCCGCTATGATCCGTTGCCATTGTAACAGGTTGGTCAGGATCGCGGATCTTTTTGTGGGGCGCAGCGGCCTTTGAAGAAGGGGGAGTGGTGCCCCGAGCAGGATTCGAACCTGCGACCTATCGCTTAGGAGGCGATCGCTCTATCCGACTGAGCTACCGGGGCCGTGGTTGCAGCGTGTCGGCGAATTCTAACGGACTGGCGCCAGCGTGTTAAGCTTGCGCGCCTTCTATGTTCGCTACCGACCAGGACAGCATGTTGCCCAGAAAGCCGATACGCCGCCCTCTGCCCAACCTCGGTGCCCCTCTTTCGGCCACTCGATCCGTTGCGATTGGTCGGGCGATTAGCTGGGTGATTAGCTGGGTGATTAGCTGGGCGACTGGCTCGACAAAGGGCTGGACGAAGGGCTCGGCAAGGGGAGCGACAGGGGGCTCACTGGGCAGTGCCTCGGGGGTTGGCAGGCCCGAGTCACCGGTGCCCCGAAGCGCAGCCCGCCTGCGCCGCTCACTGCAGTCTGTCGCACTCGTCGCTGCAACACTCCTCGCCCCGCTGACCGCGGCCGCCGAGCTCGCCATCGACTTCATCGACATTGGCCAGGGCGATGCCACCTATATCCACGCCGACGGCCACCATGTCCTCATCGACGGCGGCACGCCGCGCCACGATGCCGCCGACTACCTGCGCGCCCGCGGCGTTGATCATATCGACCTACTCGTCGCCACCCATCCGCACGCCGATCACATCGGCGGCCAGATCGGTGTGCTACAGCGCAAATCGGTCGGTGAGATCTGGTATAGCGGCTACGAGCACTCCACTCAGACCTTCGAGACCTGGCTTGATGCTGCCCTGGACTCGAACGCCCGCTACCGTGAGCCGACGCGCGGCCACACCCAGCAGCTCGGGCAAATGCGTCTCACTCTGCTCCATCCGGGGGTCGAAACCCCCAACCGCACCCCGCACGATCGCAACCTCGTCGTACGCATCGATCGTGGCCCCTGTTCGGCGATCATCGCCGGTGATATTGAGGTCAGCGGCGAGCGCGAGATCATCGCCAGCGGCCTCAACCTTCGTGCCGACGTCCTCGATCTTGGCCACCACGGCAGCCACACCTCAAGCAGCCAGGCGTGGCTTCGTGCCGTCTCTCCGCAGATTGTGGTTGCCCAATACGGCGTCGGCAATCGTTACGGCCATCCACACACCTCGGTCGTCGAGCGGGTCCGCGCCACCGGCGTGCCGCTGCTCGGCACCGGCGCCCACGGCACCATTCGCCTGCGCTGCGGGGCTGATGGGCAGTGGCAGGTGCGCACCGAGCGGCGCGGCACCGTGACCCCAGGTGACCTTGACCGCGACCGGGACAGCGCTGCAGCTGCCCCCGAGCCGGCCGGATGCATCGATCTCAACCGCGCTAGCGCGCGCGAGTTAGAGCGGATTACCCATATCGGCAGTGATCGGGCGCAGGCCATCATCGATCGCCGGCCGTGGTCGAGCGTCGAAGAGCTCAACCGCATCGACGGCATCGGCCCAGGAAGGCTGCGCGATATCCTGCAGCAGGGGGAGGCGTGCGTCGAGCGGTGAGATCAGGCGACCTTCTGTCTCCACGGCGGGCTGATCCCCTGGCGTGCTGGGTACCGAGAGTGTGCAGTGCTGCCCAAGTGATTGGCCGTGAGGCAGCAATGTGCTGGCAATGAGATAAGGCATTGCGGATTAACAAATCAGTCGGCTACTCTCGGAGGTGGGCATCGATGCCACTGAGGAGCCACCGCCATGTCCAACCGTGCCGCCATTCCAACGCTATTTTTCAGTGCGCTTTTGGCTGTAACCGTAGCCGCAGGGGAAGCGCACGCCCTTGACGATCGTACTATTGACCGCTGGCTTGGGTCGATGCAGGCGCTACAAGAGTGGGGAGATGAGCAGGAAGACCTCGACGAGATGCTCGAGGAGGATGACGTTGACTTCTCCCACCCCGGGGAGATCGACTTTGAGGCGATGTTTCGTGAACTTGCCGGAGAGCATCCGGAGATCGGTAACATCATCCGCGACCACGGCTATTCGAACAGCGACGAGTGGGCGCGGGATGGGGGCCGCATCATGCGGGCGACCATTGCCGTGCAGGCAGGAGGTGTGCAACCGGAGATGGAGCGGGCGCTGCGCGAGCTTGAAGAGCAGCCCCACCTCTCAGAGCAGCAGAGAGCGCAGATCCGCAGCCAAATGGAGCAACAGATGGGCGCATTCGGCGGACTCGTTGATGACGTTCCGGAGTCCGACCTTGAGGCGGTCAAGCGCCGCCAGGACGACATTTTGCGGGTTCTTGATGAGGACTAACGCAGGCGGTTGAAACCGGGCGGGCGGTGGCGCGAGGGCTGGGCCACGGGCCTCTGCCTCGATCTGCACGCCCGCCATTACGGTGTTGCCTAAAGCGTCCCTCTTCCCGCTTCTACGAACTCTCGCCCCCGCTCGGTGTGCCAGCCTAGTGCCCGAGCGTCAGATTGCGCAGTCGCACCAGCACAAAGGCGATCACCGCAACACCGCAGGCGAATGCAGCCAGCGTTCCGTAGACGCCGAGATACTCGACCAAGCGCTCCCAGTTCGCCCCAGCCAAGTAGCCGCCGGCAACCAGCACCGCATTCCACGCCGCTGTTCCTAAGAAGGTAAAGAAGACGAACTTAGGCAGTGGCATCGGCAGGAGACCGGCCGGAACCGAGACCACGCTGCGCACCGTCGGCAAGAAGCGCCCGAAAAAGATGATCGCCACGCCGTAGCGCTGAAAGAGCCGATCGATCGCGATAACGTCGCGCTCATAAAAGAGAGACCAGCGGCCGCCGTAGCTCAGCCATTCGATCAGGCGTTCGCGGCCGAGCCAGCGCGCAGCAGCGTAGATCAGCGTCGAGCCCAAGGTGCCGCCGAGGCTCCCGGCGACCAGCATGGCAAGCGGGTGGTAGGCCCCTTGGGCGGCGGCGTAGCCGAGAAAGGGCATCACGGTCTCAGGGGCGAAGACGATCATGGCTACGAAGACGCCCGCCAGTCCCAGGAACTCCAAGGCATCAATGATCGACTCGGCACCACTCACGCCGCGACCTGCCGATAGAGCGCGACGTAGGCAGCCGCTGAGCGTGACCAAGAGTAGTCGCCCGCCATGCCACGCGCCTGAATCGCCTGCCACGTGGGCTCATGGCGCCAAAAAGTAAGCGCCCGCTCGACCGCTTCGGCCAAGCCGGCGGCATCGGCGCTAGCCATGTGGAAGCCGGTGCCGAAGTCCCCAGCGCCCCCGGCAGCACGTTCGCCGTGGGGGTGCAGTTCGCCGCCGCCCGGATTCGTCGAGCCGGTGGTCCCAGGAGCGGTCCCGGCAGCAGCCCCGGCAGCAGACCCAAGCGGAGCCCCAAAAGTAGCTCCAGGCTCCAGAGCTGGCCCCCAGCCGACGACATCGACCACCGTATCGGCCAGACCACCGGTCGGATTGACCACCGGTGGGGTGCCGTAGCGCAGCGAGTAGAGCTGATTGAGCCCGCACGGCTCAAACCGCGACGGCATCAAGAAGAGATCGGCGCCGGCCTCGATCCGGTGCGCCAGCCCCTCGTCGTAGCCCAGATAGAGGCCGATTCGCCCTGGGTGCGCCGCTGCCGCCTCACGCAGCGCCCGCTCCAGCGCTGGATCGCCCGAACCGAGCAGGGCGAGGCGGGCGCCGGTCGCGAGCAGCCGGGGGAGGGCGGCGAGCAGCAGATCGACCCCCTTTTGCTCGACCAGACGACCGATAAAGCCGAGCAGGGGGGAAGTGGTGCGACTCGCTCCTGCACCCAAATCGATGCCCAGTTCATTCGCCACCGCCTGCCGATTCGCCGCCTTGGCCGCCGCATCCGGGGCGTCGTAGCGCACCGCCAAGTGCGGATCGGTCGCCGGATTCCAGGTCGCGGTATCGATGCCGTTGACGATGCCGTGCAGCACCGGGGCGCGCTCGCGCAGCAGCCCGTCGAGGCCCCAGCCGAAGGCCGGCGTCTGGATCTCGGCGGCGTAACTCGGACTGACGGTGGTGATGGCGTCGCTGAGCACCAAGCCGCCCTTGATAAAGGCCCACTGGCCGTAGAACTCGAGTCCGTGTGGTCCCCAGAGATCGCGCGGTAGCGCCAGACGCTGCTCGATCTCCCGCCCAAAGAGGCCGCGGTAGGCAAGATTGTGGATGCTAAAGAGTGTCCCGGGACGTTGCCGGTGATCGCGCAGAAAGAGCGGTGCCAGCGCCGTCTGCCAGTCGTTGGCGTGCAGCACGGCGGCCCGCCACTGCAGCAGTTCGCCGGCGGCGAGGGCCGCTGCCACCCGCGAGAGCCAGTAGAAGCGCCGATCGTTATCCGGCCACGTCTCACCGGCGAGCGTCCCGTACGGGGTGCCGACGCGGGCAAAGAGCGCTGGGTCATCGAGCAGATAGGTGCGGACCGGCGTGTCGCCCTCGGTCCCCGGTAAGACCCCTTCGAGCAGCGTGACCGGGCGGTCATCGACGTTGCCGCGGTGGCGGGCGGTGATCTTTGGCAGCGCCTCGACGGCGCTCGGATAGGCCGGCAGCAGCAGCCGAATGTCGTGCCCGGCGGCGGCGAGCGCCTGCGTCAAGCCGAAGGCGACATCACCCAGCCCGCCGGTCTTTGCCAGCGGCCACGCCTCGGCACTGGCAAAGAGGATCGAGAGCGGCGGTTCGCCAACGCCCCCCGGTTCCTGCTCTCCCTCATCCGGGCGCTCCGGGCGCTCCGGGCGCTCCGGGCGCTGCTTGCGCTCCCCTTGGTCCTTCTGCTCCCCTTGCTCCGTTCTCCGGATCATCCGCTCACCCCCTCGTCGCGGTGGGGTGCGCTGGCTGCCGCTTCGCCCTCCGCTGCGGTCAGTACCACCGCGGCGAGCGGCGGCAGCGTTAAGACCACCGAGCACGGCTGTCCCGTCCACGGCCACGCCTCGGCCATGACGGCGCCGCCGTTGCCGAGGTTCGAGCCGCCGTAGCACGCCGCATCGCTATTGAAGCGCTCGTGCCAAAGGCCGCCGCACGGCACCCCGAGACGGTAGTCGTGACGCGGCACTGGGGTGAAGTTCAGCACCACGAGGACGAGTTCGCCGGCGGCGCCGCGGCGCAGATAGCTCAGCACCGATTGCTCGTAGTCGTGACAATCGACCCAGGCGAAACCGTCGTAGGTAAAGTCGCGCTGGTGCAGCGCCGGCTGCTCCCGGTAGAGGCGGTTGAGATCGCTGACAAGGTGCAGCATACCGTTATGCTGCGGATCGGAAAGCGCCCCCCACGGCAGTGCGGCGGCGGCATTCCACTCCTCGCGCTGACCAAACTCGCACCCCATAAAGAGCAGCTTCTTACCCGGATAGGTGAATTGATAGCTCAGCAGCAGGCGCAAATTGGCAAAGCGCTGCCAATCATCGCCCGGCATCCGCTGCAGCAAACTCCCCTTGCCGTGAACGACCTCGTCGTGGCTAAAGGGCAGCACGAAGTTTTCGGTGAAGGCGTAGAGCAGACCGAAGGTCAGCTGATCGTGGTGGTAGCGGCGGTGGACCGGATCTTCGCGCATGTAGGTCAAGGTGTCGTGCATCCACCCCATGTTCCACTTCATGGTAAAGCCGAGCCCGCCGAGGTAGGTCGGGCGGGTGACCTGCGGCCACGCCGTCGACTCCTCGGCCAGGATCACCGTCCCCGGCTGCTCCCCGTGGGTGACCTGATTGAGCTCGCGCAGAAACTCGATCGCCTCAAGGTTCTCGTTGCCGCCGTAGCGGTTGGGGATCCAGTCGCCCTCTTCGCGCGAGTAGTTGAGATAGAGCATCGAGGCGACGGCGTCGACGCGCAGCCCATCGAGGTGGAAGGTCTCAAGCCAGTAGAGCGCGCTGGCCAACAGAAAACTGCGCACCTCGTTGCGGCCGAAATTGAAGATCAGGGTGCCCCAGTCGCGGTGCTCGCCTTGGCGCGGGTCGGCGTGTTCATAGAGCGGCGTGCCGTCGAAGCGCGCAAGCGCCCATTCATCGCGCGGGAAGTGGGCCGGCACCCAGTCGAGGAGGACGCCGATGCCGTGGCGGTGGCAGTAGTCGACGAAGTAGCGAAAGTCGTCCGGGTTGCCGAAACGGCTCGTTGGGGCAAAGTAGCCGGTGCTCTGATAGCCCCAAGAGCCGTCGAAGGGGTGCTCGGTGATCGGCAGCAGTTCGATATGGGTAAAGCCGAGCCCGCCGACGTGCGCGACTAAGCGGTGCGCCAGCGTGCGGTAGTCGAGAAAGCCGCCGGCCTCATCGAGCTGCCACGAGCCGAGGTGGACCTCATAGATCGACATCGGCTGGTGCTGCCACGCCCCGGCATTGGCGCGCCGCTGTGCCATCCAATCGTCATCGCCCCAGATGTACACTGAGGGCGGTTCGACGACCGCCGCGGTCTGCGGGCGCAGTTCAAAGCGCCGCGCGTAGGGGTCGGTCTTGGTCAACACCGCGCCGCTGTCGCGGTGGCGGATCTCAAACTTATAGAGCGCCCCAGCGCTGAGGCCCGGAATGAAGAGTTCCCAGACACCGGCTTCCAGGCGCAGGCGCATCGGGTGGCAGCGGCCATCCCAGTGGTTAAAATCACCGACGACACTGACCCGCTCGGCATTCGGTGCCCAGACGGCGAAGCGCACCCCGGCGACCCCCTGGTGGGTGATCTCGTGAGCGCCGAGAAAATTCTGACTGTGCCAGTGCCGCCCCTCACTGAAGAGGTGGAGATCGAAGTCGGAGAGGGCGAGCCCGAAGGCGTAGGGGTCGTGGGCCTCTTCTTCGTGGCCGTCGCTGCCCTGGCGACGCAACAGGTAGGGCGCTTCCTCGGCCTTCGGCAGGCGCCCCTCAAAGAAGTCGGTGCCGGTGATGCGCGGCAGCGCGGTGCCGTCGGCGAAGTAGACGGCCTCAGCGTGTGGGTCGTAGACGCGCACAGTCCGGCGGCTGCCGTGCGGGCCGCCAAGGTAAGCGAATGGGTCGCCGTGGCGCGCCTCGGCGATGCGGCTGCGGTGCTCGCTGTGGCGGTTCGGGCGCGGCGGGCGGCGGGGTCCGGTTGAGGGTGCAGTGGTGCTCACGGGCTCGCTTCCTGTATGGTGCCGTTGTTCAGGGTCATTGTGCGGGAAAGCAGGCAGCGACGCATCCCTCACAGCCCATTCCCTCCTAGTGTGAAATGCCCTTGCGCGTGTAGAGTTATCCAGCACCACCAGCGCCGCTGAGGAGAACGAGAGGATGCTTACCGAAGACTCGCCCCGTTACGTCAGTCGTCTGACCCGCAACACCCTGGCCTTGATCCTGGCCGGTGGCCGCGGCACCCGCCTTAAGCAACTGACCCAGTGGCGCGCAAAACCGGCGGTCCCCTTCGGCGGCAAGTTTCGCATCATCGACTTCCCGCTCTCCAACTGCGTCAACTCCGGGATTCGCCGCATCGGCGTCCTGACCCAGTACAAGGCCCACTCGCTGATCCGCCACATCCGTCAAGGGTGGAGCTCGCTGCGCGCTGACTTCGGTGAGTTCGTCGAGCTGCTGCCGGCGCAGCAGCGCATCGAGACCTCGTGGTATCTCGGTACGGCCGACGCCGTCTATCAGAGTCTCGACATCGTGCGCATGCACAATCCCGAGCTGGTGCTGATCCTCGCCGGTGATCACGTCTATAAGATGGACTACGGCCCGCTGCTCGCCTACCACGTCGAAAAGGGCGCCAATGTCACCGTCGGCTGCATCGAGGTGCCGCTCGCCGAGGCCAGCGCCTTCGGCTTGATGAATATCGATACCGATAACCGCGTCGCCGCCTTTCAAGAGAAGCCGGCCGAGCCGCAACCGATGCCGGGTTCGCAGACCCACGCCCTAGCCTCGATGGGGATCTACGTCTTCAACCGCGAGTTCATGTTCAAGGAGCTCGGCGCCGATGCCCGACGCAGTTCCGAGCACGACTTCGGTAAAGACATCATCCCCTCGTTGATCGACCACGCTCGCGTCATCGCCTACCCCTTTCGCGATCCGGCGACCGGCGAGCAGGCCTACTGGCGCGATGTTGGCACCGTCGATGCCTTCTGGCGGGCCAATCTGGAGCTGGTCGCCGTTACCCCCGAGCTCAACCTCTACGATCGCGAGTGGCCGATCTGGACCTTCCAAGAGCAGCTGCCGCCGGCGAAGTTCGTCTTCGATGAGGATCAGCGCCGCGGCATGGTGGTCGACTCGATGGTCTCGGGCGGCTGCATCGTCTCGGGCGCCTACTTGCGTCGCTCCGTGCTCTTCTCATCGGTGGTGGTCGATGAGCGGACCCAGGTCGAAGACTCGGTGATTCTGCCCGAGGCGCGAATTGAGGCCGGTTGCCGGATCCGCAACGCCGTGATCGATAAACACTGCCGGATCGCCGCCGGGACCGTCATCGGCGAAGACCCGGTCGAGGATGCGCGCCGCTTCCACGTCACACCGAGCGGCGTCGTCCTGATTACTCCCGATATGCTTGGTCAGGAGATCCACGTTGTCTACTAGCACCGCCAGTCGTTCGACCAGTCGCTCTGCCAGTCGTTCTGCCAATGACTCTGCCGCTCCGGCTGCCCCTGCCGATCCTGCCGATCAAGCGCAGGCGGCGGGGGAGAGTGCTGCAGCGGCGGCACCACCGCCGGTGCGGGTGGTGCTCTGCTGGCACATGCACCAGCCCCACTACGCCAACCCGACCACGGGCGATTACGAGTTGCCGTGGGCCTATCTCCACGGCATCAAAGACTACACCGATATGGTTGCCCACCTCGAAGCCCACCCCGAGGCGCGAGCGGTGGTCAACTTCTCGCCGGTACTGATTGAGCAGATCGAGGATTACGCCGAGCAGATCAGCGCCTTTTTGGCCGATGGTCGGCCGCTGCGCGATCCGCTGTTGCGCGCGCTGGCGTTGCCTACGCTGGCCAGCACCGAGGAGGCCCGGCAGCAGCTACTCGAGCAGTGTCGCCGCATCAACCGGCCGCGCCTCGTCGACCCCTTCCCGGCCTACCAGCAGCTGATGGCCCTAAGCGATCTCTTTGTGCAGCAGCCCGAGAGCGTGCGCTATCTCAACGATCGCTTCTTTGCCGATTTCGTCACCTGGTACCACCTCGGTTGGCTCGGCGAGACGGTGCGTAGCCGCGATCCGCGCGCTCAGCGGCTGATCGAGAAGGGCAGCGACTTTACCCTGCACGAGCGCCGCGAACTGCTCAGTTTGATCGGCGAGGAGTTGGCGGCGGTGCTCGGGCGCTACCGGGCACTGGCCGAGGCCGGGCGCATCGAGTTGTCGATGACGCCCTACGCCCACCCCATCTTGCCGCTGCTGATCGATCTGCAGTCGGCGCGCGAGGCGTGGCCCGAGGTGGTGATGCCGGAGGCGATCGAGCGCTACCCCGGTGGCGAGGAGCGCGCTCGCTGGCACCTGAGCTATGGGCTCGAGTGCTTCGAGCGCGCCTTCGGGCAGCGCCCCTCCGGCTGCTGGCCCTCCGAGGGGGCGCTGAGCGAGCCGACCCTGAAGCTGCTCGCCGAGTACGGCTTTCGCTGGGCGGCGAGCGGTGGAGCTGTACTCGACCACAGCCTCAACGCCACCGCAGTCCCCGCTGAGGCGCGCAACGGCAATTTGCACCGGGCGTATATCGTCGCGCCGGCGGCGGAGTCATTGGCAGAGTCGTCGGCGCCATCATCGACCGCTGAAGCGGCGGCGTTGCGCTGCTTCTTTCGCGACGATGGACTCTCCGATGCCATCGGCTTTACCTACTCCGACTGGCACGGCGACGATGCGGTTGCCAACTTGATCAGCCACCTTGAAGAGATCGCCGCGGTGAGCAGTGAGCCGCACGAGGCCGTCATCTCGATCATCATGGACGGCGAGAACGCCTGGGAGCACTACCCGGCGAACGGCTACTACTTTCTCGATGGGCTCTACCGACGGCTCAGCGAGCACCCGCGGCTGCAACTGAGCACCTTCGCCGAGGCGAGTGCCGCAGTGACGCCGCGCCGGCTCGAGCGTCTGGTGGCCGGCAGCTGGGTCTACGGTACGCTCTCGACCTGGATCGGCGAGATCGATAAGAATCGCGGCTGGGAACTGCTCGGCGAGGCCAAGGCGTGCTTCGATGCGCACATCGATCAGCTCGGCGGTGAGGAGCGGGCGCGTGCCGAGCAGCAGCTGGCGATCTGCGAAAGCTCCGACTGGTTCTGGTGGTTCGGCGACTACAACCCCGAGGAGGTGGTGCGTGATTTCGACTTCCTCTATCGGGTGCAGCTGACCGCGCTCTACCAAATGCTCGGCGTCGAGCCGCCGGAGCACTTAAGCGCGCCCTTTGCCCATCGGGGTACCGGCGATCCGGCGTTGGGCGGAGTGATGCGGCAGGGGCGCCCAGAGAGTGGCGGCGGTGATAGCGGGGGCGCAGGATGAGTGGTGAGGGCGATCTTGCGCAGCGCCGCTCCGGGGTCTTGGTGCACCTGAGCTCGCTGCCCGGTGAGCGTGGCAACGGCGATCTCGGCCGGCATGCCCGCGATTTTATCGACTGGCTGGCGCGCAGCGGCTTTACCATTTGGCAGATGCTGCCGCTGGGGCCGACACACGACGACCTCTGTCCCTACCAGTGCCTCTCGGTGCACGCTGGTGATCCCGGCTTTATCGATCTCGACGCCTTGGTCGATGCCGGCTACCTGAATGCGCAGCAGTTGCGGATGAATGCAACCGAGGCGGCGAGCCGCGAGTCACTGAGGGCGTGGCGACAGCGCTGCCTGCAGGAGGCCTACGCCGGCTTTATGGCCCGTGATCAGGGTGATCAGGGTGATCAGGGGAGGCCGGGCGATCAGGACGAGCAGGCCGCAGCGGCCCACCGCGCCCTAGCGACGTTTCGCGAACAGCACCGCCACTGGCTGGAGGACTACGCCCTCTACATGGCACTGCGCTGCGAACAGCAGAGCGCGCCGTGGTGGGAGTGGCCGGCACCACTGCGCGATCGTCAGCCAGAGGCCCTCGATGCGGCCCGCGAGCGCTTAGCGGAGGCGATCGGGCAGATCGTCTTTGAGCAGTACCTCTTCTTTGAGCAGTGGGCGGCCCTGCGCGATCACGCGCGTACCCAAGGGGTGCAGCTCTTTGGCGATATGCCGATCTTCGTCGCTCACGACAGCGCCGAGGTCTGGGCTCATCGCGACTGTTTCGATCTCAATGCCGACGGTCATCCGCAGACGGTTGCCGGGGTGCCGCCCGACTACTTCTCTGCCGATGGGCAGCGTTGGGGCAATCCGCACTACGACTGGCAGCAGATGGCCGCCGACGGCTTTCGCTGGTGGCTCGAACGGCTCGCGACCCAGCTTGAGCTCTTCGACTTTCTGCGCCTCGATCACTTCCGCGGTCTCGCCGCCTACTGGTCGATCCCGGTGACGGCAGCCACCGCCCGCGACGGCCACTGGGTGCCAGCGCCGGGTGATGAGCTGTTAGAGGCGATCCGCGCCCGTTTCGGTGCGATTCCGCTGGTGGCCGAAGACCTCGGAGTGATTACCGACGATGTGGTGGCGCTGCGCGAGCGTTACGCCTTACCGGGGATGAAGGTGCTGCAGTTCGCCTTCGACAGCGATGCCGCCAACCCCTATCTGCCGCACCGCCACGAGCCGGCGAGTGTGGTCTATACCGGCACGCACGATAACGACACCACGCTGGGTTGGTACCAGCAGCTCGATGCCCACGTCAGCGAGCGCCTGCACGCCTACCTTGGTTATCCGCAGGAGCCGATGCCGTGGCCGCTGATCCGGTCGGCGCTGGCCTCAGTGGCGACAATGGCGGTGGTGCCGATGCAAGATCTGCTCGCGCTCGACTCGACGCACCGGATGAACGTCCCCGGGGTCGCCGAGGGCAACTGGCGCTGGCGGTTCGAGTGGGAGTGGCTGCCAGCAGGGCTCGACGAGCAGCTGCTGGCGATGAATCGGCTCTACGGGCGCTGCTAAGGATCGCTCGGTCGTCGCTGTGCGAACGATATCGAACGATGCCAAGCAGCGCCACTACGCCCGCACGGATAGATCAAAGCCAGCGCAGCCCCCCGACCTCGAACGGATGGCTGGAGAGCGGGTGGTGCGGATACATGCAGACCCGATAGTACTGTAGACCGTCGAACTGCGGCGTTACTTCCAGCTCGAAGATTGGCTCGCCCGTCTCCGTCGTGCCGGTTGGGATCAGCGGATAGCGCAGCGTATCGACCGCATCTTGCGGCTCGCGCTTGTTGCTGAAGCGGCACTCCACGGTGACATCTTGTGGCGAGAGGCCGTTGAGCTGGGCTTTGACCTGGAGCGTAAAGGGTTCGCCATAGCGCAGGCAGGTCGGCGCCGCATCGAGCCGCTCCAGCCACGTTCCCTGCCAATGCTTCGCGATCCGCCGCTTCCACGCCGCCAACTCGGCGGCCCCTTGTAGCCGATCACTCTCCAGGCGTCGCCCATGGGCGCAGGCCGGGCCATAGAGCTCGCTGACGTAATCCATCACCATGCGTTGGGCATTAAAGCGGGGCAGGGTCGAGCGCATCGCCGCCTTCGCCATCTCGACCCAGCGGCTGGCGTAGCCGCGTTCACCGCGTTCGAAATAGAGCGGGACCACCTCATCGGCGAGCAGATTGAGCAGGTCGCTGGCCTCCTCGCGATCGCGATACTCCGGGTCGAAGGTGGGCGCGTGCGGATAGATCGCCCAGCCGTTATCGCCCTCGTAGCCCTCATCCCACCAGCCATCGAGCACCGAGAGGTTGAGTACGCCGTTCAAAGCCGCCTTCTGCCCCGAGGTGCCGCACGCCTCCATCGGGTACTCGGGATTATTCAGCCAGACGTCGACCCCGGTGACCAGTTTGCGCGCTTGCGCCATGTCGTAGTTTTCGAGCAGCAAGATCTTGCCGATAAAGTCCGGATGGAGGCTCAACTCATGGATGCGCCGGATCATCGCCTGCCCCTTCTCATCCTTCGGGTGGGCCTTGCCGGCAAAGATCATGATCACCGGGCGTTGCGGATCGTTGAGCAGTTCCTTGAGGCGATCCACCTCGTGGAAGATCAACAGTGCCCGCTTATAGGTCGCGAAGCGGCGGGCAAAGCCGACCACCAGCAGATCGGTCTCGGGGTTACGAATCCAGCGCGTCATTCTTTTGATCATTGCATCGGCCATGCCGTTGCGTTGACAGCGCTGCTCGATGCGGGCGTGGACGTCGCGCAGCAGCTCCGACTTCAGGCTCTGCCGCATGCTCCAGAAGCGATGGTTCGGCAGCTCTTCGATCACCTTCCAGAAGTCATCATTGAGCAGCTGATTGCGCCACGCGTGCCAGCGCTGATCGAAGAGGTTGGCCCACTCCTGAGCCAAAAACGTCGGCACGTGCACCCCATTCGTGATGTGGATGATGGGGTTCTCTTGCGGGGGCACTTCAGGCCAGATATGGGCCTCCATCTGCGCGGCGACGCGTCCGTGGATTTGGCTGACCCCGTTGTGGAAGCGCGAGCCGCGCAACGCCAGACTGGTCATGTTAAAGCGCGGGTCGGCACTGTTGCCGTTTCTGCCCAAGGCCAGCAGAGCGTCGATATCGACACCGTTGTGTTCAAAGAGCGCGCTGAGGTGGCTCTCTACCAGCGCTGGCTCGAAGATATCGTGGCCGGCCGGTACCGGGGTGTGGGTGGTGAAGACGGTGTTGCCGGCGACCGCTTCAAGCGCAGTGGCAAAATCGTACCCCTGAGCAACCCACTCACGGCAGCGCTCAACGATTTGAAAAGCGGAGTGCCCTTCATTAATGTGCCATACCGTCGGCGCCAAGCCGAGTTTGCGCAGCGCGCGCACGCCGCCGATGCCCAAGCAGATCTCCTGCTGAATGCGCATCTCGTTGCCGCCGCCGTAGAGCTGATAGGTGATGGCACGATCCGGCTCGCTGTTCGCTGGCACGTCGCTATCGAGCAGATAGACGCGGATATGTCCGGCGCGCAGCTGCCAAACGCGCAGATGGACCAGTCGGTCGGGAAACTCGACGGCGATGTAGAGCTCCTCCCCCTCGGCATCTGTGCACGGCTGCGCCGGCAAGTCGGCGACGGTGCTCGGTAAGTACTCAGCGAGTTGTCGGCCTTCATGGTCAATGGTCTGGGTAAAGTAGCCTTGCCGGTAGAGCAGGCCGACGGCGACCATCGGCACCCGCAAATCACTTGCCGCCTTGCAGTGATCGCCGGCGAGGATGCCGAGACCGCCGGAGTAGAGCGGCACACTCTCATGGAAGCCGAACTCGGCGCAGAAGTAGGCGACGAGATCGTGTTCGGGGTCGAGATAGGGGGTAACCGGTTCGGCCGGTTTGTTCTGCTCGCGGTAAATGTCGTAGGCCGAGAGCGTGCGGTGGTAGTCGGCGAGATAGGCCTCGTCTGTTGCCGCGCGCTCCAGTGTCGCTTGCGCAACACGGCGCAAAAAGAGCTTAGGGTTGTGGCCGCAGCGCTCCCATAGGGCCGGGTCGAGCTGGACGAAGAGGGCGCGAACCCCGCGATCCCAGGAGTAGTAGAGATCTTCGGCGAGCTCTTGCAGGCGGCTGAGATTGTCAGGCAGGTTGGGTTGAACCTCGAGGGTGAAGATATGCTCGGACATGGGCTCTTCTTATCAGGTCGCGCGAAAAAACAGATAGAGTGCATCGCCCGCAGGGCGACCGGTCTCTTGGTTGATGCCGTGTGCCGTATGCTGAGGTTTTAAGGCTCAGGCAACTGCCCACAGCGTTTCGGCGCTACGTTAGCACACTGCACGTGCGCAGGTGCAGCGTTTGTCGGTGTCTCACCTCCTCGTTTGGGCGCTGCGGCAGCGGGGCTGTTCGTCCGCCGCACGCGGCAGGCAGAAGCATACAGTCTCAGAGACGATCGCTGCTAAGCTATTGGGCATTGGCAGGCTGAAACAGGAGATTGGTGGATGAGCGAACTCGGCCGAGAGGCGCTTGAGCGGTGTCTGAGCTCTGTGATTGACGAGCACCTTGATACCGATCTGATTACCGCGGGCGCCGTAGCGGCGATTGAGATTGCCGATCAGGGGGTGCGGGTGGCCGTCGAACTCGGCTATCCGGCGAGCGGCTATCGGGAAGAACTCACTGCTGCCGTTACCAGCGCAGTGCGTGCGGTTGCCAGCGACATCCCCCTTAGCGTCGAGTGTTCGAGCTCGATCGGCGCTCACGCCGTACAGCCGGGGCTGAAGCCGATACCGTCGGTGAAAAACATCATCGCCGTTGCCTCCGGCAAGGGCGGGGTTGGCAAGTCGACCGTTGCTGCCAATCTTGCATTGGCCCTCCAGGCGGAGGGGGCGCGGGTCGGTCTTCTTGATGCCGACGTCTACGGACCGAGTCAGCCGCGGATGCTCGGTTTGCAGGGGCGGCCCCAGGCTAAGGACGAGCGGCAGATGGAGCCGATGATCGGCCACGGGCTCCAGGTGATGTCGGTTGGCCTGCTGATTGACGCCGAAACCCCGACGATTTGGCGCGGTCCGATGGCGACTCGGGCGCTGGAACAGCTCTTCACTGAGACCGCCTGGGAGGCGCTCGACTACCTCATCGTTGACATGCCACCGGGAACTGGTGACATCCAGTTGACTCTAGCGCAGAAGATCCCCGTCAGCGGCGCCGTCGTGGTGACCACCCCGCAAGAGATCGCCCTGCTGGATGCGCGCAAGGGGCTGCGGATGTTCGAGCAGGTCGGCGTCCCGGTGCTCGGGGTCGTCGAAAACATGGCTCACCACCTCTGCTCGCAGTGCGGCCACGCCGAGGCGATCTTCGGTAGCGGCGGCGGGACGGCAATGGCTGAGCAGTACGGGGTTCGTTTCCTCGGTTCCCTGCCGCTAGCGGCGCAGCTGCGCGAAGATGTCGACCGGGGGCAGCCGAGCGTAGTGGCCGATCCGGATGGACGTATCGCCGGTGATTACCGGAAGATGGCGCGCCGTGTCGCCGCCGAACTATCATTGCGGCCGCTTAGCCGGGGGAGTGCCTTTCCCGAGATCACCGTACCCTGAGCGATTCGCAACCCGGCCGCTGGCGGTTTTTTTTCGCCGCATTATACGACGGCGACGCCTTTGACCATTGCCCACACCGGTTGTCCCGGGGACAGCGCCAGTTGCCGGCAGGAGCGGGCGCTGATTCTGGCCAGCAACTGCTGCTCGCCCGCTGCCAGGTTCAGGATGACATGCCCCGGGTGGGGGTCGTCGCTGATCTGGGTGATCGTGACCGGAATCGCGTTGAGCAGACTGCTGGAGTCGGGACGTTCCAGGGCCACGGAGACATCCCGTGCCAGGATGCGCAGCCGCTGCGGGGCGCCAACGGGGCGGTCCTGATGGGAGATGAGCAGACTGCCCCCGGAGAAGGCCACTTCTGTTAGATGATCGAGCGTATGCTGAGCGGCCACCGTGCCCTCAATCACCGCCGCGGCCTGCTCACTGTGGGCCAGCGGCAGGTCGGTGCGGGTGAGCAGGGCCTGTAGCGGTCCTTGGGCCAGCGCGCGTCCGTTCTCCAGCAGTACCATATGGTCGGCTAGGCGAGCGACCTCCTCGATGGTGTGACTCACATAGACCACCGGGATGGACAGCTCATCTCGCAACCGCTCCAGGTAGGGCAGGATCTCCCCCTTGCTGATCCCATCTAGGGAGGCCAGCGGCTCGTCCATGAGTAACAACCGTGGACTGGTGAGCAGGCCCCGCCCGATCGAGACCCGTTGGCGCTGCCCCCCGGAGAGCTCATCCGGATAGCGTGCCAGCAGCTCCGTAAGGCCCAGCAAGTCGACCACCTCGTCCAGTTTCAGGCGGCGCTGCTCGACGGGTAGGCGCTTGAAGCCGTAGAGCAGGTTATCCCGCACCCTAAGATGAGGAAAGAGGCTGGCCTCCTGAAAGACGTAGCCTAGGGGTCGTTTGTGTACGGGCAGCCAGCGGCGCCCCTCCTGCCAGATCTCGCCGTTGAAGGTGAGCCGGCCCTCACGAATGCGTTCCAGTCCCGCTAGACAGCGCAGCACCGTGGTCTTGCCGGAACCGGAGCGACCGAAGAGCGCCGTCACGCCCCGCCCGGGTATCTCCAGATCGACATCGAGGGTGAAGTCGCCGCGATCGAGAAAGAAGCGTGCGTGGATGCTCATCACCCCACCCCCACGACCTTAAAGCGTCGATTCAGCCCGTACACACTCATCAACAGAATGAAGGCCAGCGCAACCAATAGCAGGGAGAGGGCGTGGGCCGAGGCGTAGTCCATGGCCTCGACGTGGTCGTAGATGGCGATGGAGGCGACCTGGGTCTGACCGGGGATGTTGCCGCCGATCATCAGGATCATGCCGAATTCACCCAGAGTATGGGCGAACGAGAGCACCGCTGCGGTGAGGATGCCGCGGCGCGCTAAGGGCAGCACCACTGTAACAAAGCGGTCTAGGGGGCCAGCCCTCAGGGTCGCCGCCGTCTCCAGCACCCGACCACCGGCGGTGGCAAAGGCGTTCTGCAGCGGCTGTACCACGAACGGCAGGGAATAGACCATGGAGCCGATTACCAGACCGGTGAAGGTGAACGCCAGATGCCCCACCCCGATATTCTCCAGAAAGCCCCCCACGGCGCCCCGCGGCCCCAGCAGAACCAGCAGGTAGAACCCCATCACCGTGGGCGGCAGCACCAGCGGCATGGCCACCAGCGCCTCGATCATCACCTTGCC